>JAFTLM010000205.1 GCA_017455945.1 Clostridia bacterium
ACCGAGCCTGCGTAAACCCCGTCTACCCATACCGACATACTGTAGGTAAGAGAAGACGAGCCGGTTGTGGCAAGCCAGTCATCTGTTTTATTTTTATTGGCTTCGTTAACGCTGACCGAAACGGCAATATGCGTCCATTCCTCGGAATCGGCTGCAGCCATAGTAACGTTTGGCACGGCTCGGACTTGTCCGTTGACAAAACCGTAGCGTATTGACGCTGCTTCGTTTACGTGAAGGGGGTAGTGATTGTTATATCCGCTATCTCCAAAACGAATAAGCGACTCAGCAGATGAGGGATTGTCTTTTGTATCACTGTCGCCGTTGCTGTAGGTGGCGCGAATGTCAAACTCAATAGTCCAGTCTCCGTCCTGAAACAGATTAAGCTGGTCAACAAGCGAGAAGTATCCCGTGGTGGTTTTGGAAGCATTAAGCTCGATATATTTATCTTCGCTTCCCTTTAGCGAATATGTTGCGCCTATCGTATTATACGAGGAACCTTTGGTTTTATCTCCATTTGCAAATGGGCTGTTTGTTCCATCAAAGCTGTTTTCATAATAAACAGCTCTGCCATCGCCGTTTTCGTATTTCTTAACGGAAAGATTGTCAACGTCGATTACGAATGGCGTATGTTGCGTTTCGCTGTAGGCTACCGCGCCAAACACAAAGTTAATACCGTCGCTTGTGCTTACCTCCTCACGGGACACAGCCATAAAGTCTGCGTCGTAAAGGGTGGTTACATATTCGTATCTTCTTATATTCGTACCCGTTGCCGCGCGAGCTTCAACGACGATCTGATTACCTACCCAAACGCTGTAGCTCTGCGTTGCATCGTAATACACAACCTTAAACTTAGTAAAGCTGTCGTCATCCTTATCGAGAGTAACAACGTCATTGCCCTCGGGGGTATATATCCTAAGCTTTTGGTCGGCAACGTCACCGTCTGCAACAACCGTGGCTCTCAAAAGATTCAAAGTTTGTCCCGCGCGTCTGAACTGAAGCAAAGCCATACTCTGCTCGTCGCCGATAAGCGACACATCGCTTACTCCCTGCCAGCGCAAATCAAACTCGAAGGAAACCGACTGCGCAACGGTATAGGAATGTCCGTTTTTATCCACAAGTCTAAATCTCGCGCCCGTAAGCTGGTCGGTATTCGTTCCGCTATAGTTAATTCTGAGATAATTTCCGCTTCCGTCGCTATGCTTAACTACCGTACCGTTAAGCTTTGCGTCTGTATCAAGTTCAAAGCCGTAGGGGTTGGAAAGTCTTGAAACGGCGTTAGAATAGATATACTCCTGCTGTGTACCTACGGGAACACCGTCAAAGTCGTAATTGTAGAAAAATTCGTCTTTTGCTACGTAAGCGTTTTCAAGGTCAACTTTAAACTGGCTTGACGAACGATAGAATTTGTCGTAAACAGTAGAATACTGTTCAACCTGCATCGTCTTTCCGTCCTCGGAAAAATAGAGCATTGTTACCATACCGGTTACGTCACTACCCGTACCGTTAAACGATGCGTCAAGCCCCTGGGGGTCAATAAGAAACTGGTTAATAATATTTCCGTTATCGCCTACTGCTTGTGTGCAAACCACGTCAGACGAGCTAAAATGTCCCGACAAAACGATAAATATATTCTCATATTTTCTTACAAACTTTTCCCATATACCGTCACCGTTATTTGCTGTGCCATCAGTTTTGGTAGTCACCGCAGAATGGTGGTTCTTGTCGGAAGGAACACCTGTGCTGTGAAGATAAGAGTGTGTAGAAACAATAACCTTATGGTCTGAATATTGCTCACAAAGTGAGCCAGCCCAATCAAGTGCACCGTCATGTACGCCGCAATCAAGAGTAATAAAAAGAAATTTCTCATCGCCAACGGTTATTCTTCTATAAGAGTTCTTTGCACAACCGATATCGTAAAATCCCTCAAACTGACTCATATATTCATCGTTTGCAAAGTACTTGTTAAATTCGGCAGTGCTATCGTGGTTTCCTCTTGCAATCGAATAAGGAATGACACCGTTAAGCCTATAGAATTCTGTCCTTGACGCTTCAAGCTCCTCGTAGGAATCCCAAATACCGTTTTCATTGTCATCTTCTTCATCCCAGCTGTCGCTGATATCGCCCAAAAATGATACGAACTGTATATTCTTTTCATCTTTGTTATCAAGCACCCAATCCACAATTGTTTTAAGATGCTTTGGCTGATAATGGGACACTATCTGGGTATCTCCCACAACTGCAATACTGTAAGCGTAATCCTCAAGGGGTGCTTTGTCGGCGGGGGCGATCCAATAAGGGTCGGTCGCTGTGTAAAGCACAGCTTCTTCCTCTGCCGCAAACGCCGGCAAAACACCTGCGGGCAGTACTGATACCATCATCATTACACACAAAAGTAAAGACATCAATTTCTTCATAGTTTTCATAATTTCCTCCATCTAATTAATTAGTAATTAGTAATGTATAAGAATAGCTGAAAAGTCTTCATTCCATATTAAATGATACTTCGTCGAGCTTATCTATTACTTCGTTGAACTTGGTATCGAACATTATTTTGTTCTGCTCCCAATGCTGAGCGATATCTCTATCCAGCTTTCGGAAGAAGGTTCCCACGTCGCCTATACTGTAAGCGTAGCAGAAGCCGAAGTCAAAGTACACGCTTTCAAGTATCTTATCGTACATTCTCGCATCGTCGGGCGCATCGGAATACTTACCCTTGAGGCACACCTCATAGTATGCGGGTGTTACCTGCTTATAGGATTCTGCCGCCATAAGCTCAAGCGTTGCTCCCACCTTTTCGGTGTTGTCACAAGTAGAAAGTATTGTAACAAGTGACGCGTTTGTCGAGAACTTAGTGCGGTAGTCCTCCTGAGCCGTATCATACTTGGGCATAGGAAGAACACCGTAGGAGTCTCTCATACTTCTGAAGCTCGAGCCCAAATCGAGATTACCGAGCACAAAGAGCTGCTTTCCTTCCATAAAGGGAGAATTGCCTCTAAGCGCCTTTGTAAGCGTACCGGGATTTTCATTATACAGCTTCTGCACCTTTTCCCAAGCAGCTACTGTATGTTCATCATATATGGTGAGTACAGGGTAACCGTCCTCTATCTGCGTTACGTTTATACCAAGTGCGGGAATCCACGGATCAAGCTGGGCACCGCCATTCTCCTCATATGCTGAAAATCCGACAGTATCATGTGAATCGATCATTCCGTCACTGTTTGCATCTAGCCAAACACCCGCAACAAGCTCATGCATATAATCTATGGTCCACTCGCCCTTATCGACCACATCGTAAAGATTTATATTTTGTGTGCCGTAAAACTCATCCGCAAGCCTCTTATTAAAGAAGATTCCGTTTGCGGTAGCAGACTGAGTTACCGTAAGGTCGCCCGCAAGGAAGTAAAGGCTGTCAAAGAGCGTAAGCTCCTTCCTTATCATCTGATTCCACCAAGGCTGATCAAGGTTTATGTAAGGGACATCCAGAACATTGTAGTAGCACCCTTCAAAAGCGAGCTCAGTGGCAAATGCCTGATAAATAGCCGCCGCATCGTAGTCGCCACTCTTGGTAAGTACCGCATTTCTAAGGCTCTGGTTCCAGGTAGTTCTCTCGTTGTGATGACCGGGTTGACTTATCTGGTCAATCTCAACACCAAGTCTTTTCTCTACAGTGGAATTTCGATAGAAAATAGCGTCATAGAGCGTGTCGTTGGTAGTCTCGTTCACGTCCATTTCCTTTTTCCACATTTCAAGGTTATCACGGACGAAGAAGGTGACCGACTCACCGCCGAAATCTAGCCCCTCGGGCACGGTATCCTTTACCGAGTCGCGTCCCGATTCATTATCACTCACATCGGTTTCCGGGGGAAGCGTTGTGTCCTCCGTTCCGCCTCCGCAGGCGGCAAGGCACGCAAGCACCGTAATAAGTGACAATACAAGGCTTATAAGTCTCAAATGTTTTTTCATAGATTTTTCTCCTTTCGAACACTAATCCATATTACACCTTAATTATAATCCAATTCCAGCTGCAAATCAATAAGAAATATTATCCAGTTTCAGGCGAATATATCAAAAACACGCATTTTTGCAAAAAATGTGGTGAAAAAATATTGACTTCGCTATGATTTACTGTTATAATGTGTATACAGAAACAAAATCGGGAGGCAAGATATGACGGAAGAAGTTTACAACATATATCAAGACAACGACACAAGAGCGTTGATACGCTTTCACATATGCGGCACTACCTTTCCCGACAAGACATATCAAATAAGCCGAGCCGAAGCAAAAACATACTGTATAGAATATATAGAGGAAGGAAAAGGCACGGTTCACCTTAATGACGAGACTTTTTACCCGTGTGCGGGTGACAGCTATTTTTTACATGCAGGCAAGGAGCATAACTATTATTCAAACAAGGACGACCCGTGGAAAAAGCATTTTGTCAACGTTTCGGGAAAGCTTGTGGATTCACTTGCCGAATGTTACGGAATATCAAACATTGCCTATTTCAAGGGACTTAATCTTGGAAAAGAAATAAAGAAAATAATAGAAATAGCCCAAAAAGGACAGGAGGATCACACCTCTGAGCTTATTGCTATCCTGACCGAGATTTTTTTCAAGATGTACAAGCACGGAAAATACACCGACGATCTCTCGAAGCTAGGAATGCAAATGAAGGACTTCCTCAATGCTCAGATAACCTCTAAATTCAACATTGAACTTTTGTGTAAGCATGTCTCGCGCTCAGAATCTCAAACTATAAGGATATTCAAGCAGCTCTTCGGAATAACCCCATATCAGTATGTTTTAAGTAAAAAGATCGGACTTGCAAAAAAACTGCTTGAAAACACAAATCTTTCAATAAACGAAATATCCGAAAAGCTCTGCTTCTCAAACACTTTTAGTTTTTCAAATGCCTTCAAGAAAAGGGTTGGCGATTCACCGCAGACATACAGGAAATTAGCAACAAAGTGGTATAAGGACAATTAGGAAAATCCGCCATCGGAAATTTACGCACAAGCAGTTTTCAACATAAAAAATTGTCAGCAACCCGTAAGCGTTGCTGACAAATTTTATTTTACAATTATGTTAATTTTTTTGCCCGTAATAAGCGTTTTTGCCGTGTTTTCGGAAGTAATGCTTATCAAGCAGGTGTTGCTTAATTCGGGGAGTTTCGTGCTTCAACTGCTCGGTAAAGAGCGCCATTTTTGCCACTTCTTCAAGGGTCACGGCGTTTTCTACTGCCTTTTCGGGACTTTTTCCCCAGGTAAACACGCCGTGGTTCTTCACAAGCATTGCGGGAATCGCTTCAGCGTCGTTTATTGCCTCATCGACTTCGATATCCCGCTGTTCAAAGCCCTCACCGAATCCGTCGGAGTTTTGTCCTCTTACCCAATCCTTGAATTCTTTTTCCTCGGATTTGGTAAAAGGCTCTTTCAGCTTGGCTTTGATACATCCGTACAGCTCACCGCCTACAGACTCAACATCCCACTCTACGTGGATGAGCTTATCTGTGGCACTTTTACTGCCGTTGAAATACTCGGTCATATCGAAATCTCCGTATTCGGCAAGCTTTTCCCGAATCTCGTTCTCATAGCCATCTGCATATTTACCGTCAAGTTCAACCGCAAGCGCCTCATCAAGGTCGCCGTATTCATTACGTTCGCAGAGCCTTATTTGAAGGGGACAGTAGAACTTAACGTCGATAGACTTTGAATCATGGTTCAGCCTGTCTCCCAAGATATCGGTGAGGTCAAGTCCGGGCTTTAAGCAAACATATCCGCGATACGGAACAGCTTCTCCAACGTGACCACTCATCACAGTCTCGCCGTATTCGGCAAAATTGATATAGTCTTCAAGGTCGGGATCGTACTCAAGCATTTCCACCTCGTCTATCCAATATCTGCCTATTCCGTCAGCATCATAAACACCAGGGACGTAGATAAAATCGTCAAGCCGACGGAAGAGCTGAACGAGAGATTGACTGTCCTCGGCTTTGGCATAGTCGATGACCGCTTCATACTTCTTCAGTTCATTGCACAAACTCACGGCATTCATAAAATCGTTGAGGCGGTAAAGCCCCTCGTTATCAAGAATACCACGGGATATGTTGTCTATAGTCGAGCTTGTTGTATCGGTCATTTCCAGGTCGATGTTGCAATCTTCAAGTGACTCACAACCGAGCCTTCGCAGTGCCTTACCGATTGCCAAACTATCCTCGGGAAGATAAAGGCATTCTGTCTTATCTCCGTATTCAAGGTAAGCTGTAGCAATAGATTCTTTGTAGTAATACTCGGGGAAGGTAGTTCCGTCATAGATTTCGGAAAAACCAATATCTTCGTTAATGAAAACGAGACCGAATTCGGTTGGAATACCTTTTCCGCTGCATATGAGGTCTTTGCCCACAGTCTCCATAAATGGGGAGTTTTGTTCTTCGGGAGTTATCGCTCCTTTGACATTCAGCGTATATGTTACACCTACTTTGTGCATATCCGTGAGGTCGCGGATAAGAGTATAACGTCCGAGGTTGAATGTTGTGTTGATAAGGTCTTTCACCGTCAGATGACCTTCCTGCAAAGCCGCACCGTAGAATTGAAGCATCTCGCTCGGCAAGAAGCTTTCCATTCTCTTGGCGAGATAGTTCGTCTCGTCAAGGTCAACGAAGCGATGCTCGAAGAATTTGGTCAGTTCTTTCGGTTCAATTACTTCTTCAACAAAAAAAGGATCACCTTCGTGATCCGATGCGTGAAGCTCCATAAGCTTCGACGCTATGACACTGTCTGAACAGGGGAATTGAATCCCGACTGTTGTGTCGTTGTATTTGATTCGTAGTGTAATCATTGTCCTTTCCTTTCTTTTTATATTTTTCTTTTTACTCTTTTGGGGGGCGAACGTGCCGTTTTAATCACTTCCCTTCTCTTGAAAAAAGGGCAGATTTTGCGATAAAAAAGTCGCAATTCTGCCCTGTATTTTTGTTGTTATCCGGTTCAAGTCCTGTCGCTCATCATTTTTTTGCGGTACGGATCTTTTGGACAGGCTTTGAGAATTTGGCGTAAAAAAAGCCCAGAAGCCTTGTGGCTACCGGGTTTTTCGGGTATGAATCTTTTTTGGCTACCCGTGATGGTGCGGGCGACAGGACTTGGGAACCTGGCTTGCGGGTAATTTGGCGGTGACGGAAACGTGCGAGACGCAAGCCTGCAATCCCTTCGGGATTGAAGTTCAAGTATGTAATTACCATAGCAAGAAGAGGCGACAGGACTTGGGAACCTGACTTGCGGGTAGTTCAGCGGTTACGGAGCTACCGGTTTACGCAAGTCTTTCGTCTCCTGCGGAGCCGACGGCTCAATATATGATCTCATGTCAAAAAGCAGGGAGAGTGCGTTGCACTCTCCCTGCTTTTTGGTGCGGGCGACAGGACTTGAACCTGCACGTGGAAAACACCAGATCCTAAGTCTGGCGCGTCTGCCAATTCCGCCACGCCCGCAAAACAGTGCACAGTGCGTTACGCACCGTGCACATTAAATTAATCAGTTAAAGTAGCCAAGCTTATAGAGAAGCTCTGCGATAAGCACAGCTCCGCCTGCCGCTCCGCGGAGTGTATTATGAGAAAGTCCGACAAACTTATAATCGAACACTGTATCCTCACGGAGACGTCCGAGGGTAATGCCCATACCGCCGTAAATATCACGGTCGAGCTTTGCCTGGGGTCTGTTATCCTCTTCAAAGTATGTGATAAACTGCTTAGGCGCACTGGGAAGCTCAAGCTCCTGAGCCTTGCCCTGATACTCTGCCCACGCCTTGATTATCTCTTCCTTGGAGGGCTTATTCTCAAACTTTACAAACACGGCCGCCGTATGTCCGTCGCTTACAGGCACGCGGATACACTGGGTTGTAATAAGGGGAGCATCTGCCTTTACGACCTCGCCGTTTTCAACGTGACCCCAGATTTTGAGGGGTTCCTGCTCGCTCTTTTCTTCCTCACCGCCGATATAAGGAATAACGTTATCGATCATTTCGGGCCATTCACGGAAGGTTTTACCCGCACCGGAAATTGCCTGATATGTAGTGGCAAGAATGATAGATGGCTTATATTTAAGCAAGGGAGTAATTGCGGGAACGTAGGACTGGATAGAGCAGTTGGGCTTTACGGCGATAAATCCGCGTTTTGTGCCAAGTCTCTTTCTCTGTGCCTCGATTACCTCAAGGTGAGAGTCGTTGATTTCGGGAATAACCATCGGCACGTCGGGAGTCCAACGGTGAGCCGAGTTATTGGAGACAACGGGAATCTCTGCCTTAGCGTATGCTTCCTCAAGGGCTCTTATCTCGTCCTTCTTCATATCAACGGCACAGAAAACGAAGCTGCACTTCTTCATCTCGTCAATATTCTGTGCGTCGTAAACTATCATATCCGCATACTTTTCGGGCATAGGCACAGACATCTTCCATCTTTCGCCAACTGCCTCTTTATAGCTTTTGCCCGCCGAACGTGCGGAAGCGGCAAGTGCCACAACTTCAAAGTAGGGGTGATTCTCAAGGAGTGTAAGGAAGCGCTGACCAACCATACCCGTCGCGCCCACAACTCCGACCTTCATCTTTTCCATAACTAAACCTCTTTTTCAATAGAATTAACAAACAA
>JAFTLM010000206.1 GCA_017455945.1 Clostridia bacterium
CGCGTCTGCCAGTTCCGCCACTCCCGCGAATGCTGCCACTATTGCGACAACATTATATATTATACTCATTTTTTCTGAAATGTCAATAGTTTTTTGAAAATTTATTCGATTTTTTTGAATTATTTTATAAACTCATAGCTTTTTACACCGTAAGACTCCAAAATCGCCGTAATTTCGGTTTTTATTTCTTCCTCAGCCGCATCCAAAACCAGTATTCGAGCGTTATAATTGGTGATAAAATAGGCACACTGTTCTATCATTTTCCCAAGCTCTGCATTTGAAACACCGCTAAAATCCAATGCATAGGCATCGGCATACCCCTCCGTGGCACTTATTATCTTTACGGCATCGGCATTTTTAAGAGCCTCCGCCTCAAGAACCACGCAGATATTTGTCCTGTTGCACGCCGCCTCCGCAAGGCACAGATACGCGTTCACGTATTCCATATTATCAGCGCTCTTAATCCCAAACAACAACAGCTCATCAATTCCGCTGTTTGCAAGCTCTGTTACAAGTGCGATTTCCTCACCGATTTTCAGTGCACGCACGGACGAATTTTCCTCAAGAGTTGCCGCACTGTAAAAGTACGCCACACTTACTTTTCCTTCATCACTTGCAACGTCTGATATCTCGCTCGGGGTTATATTGGAATTTGAGGGCTGAAAAGAAATTTTTTCGGCACACTCAAACGAGACGAAAAGATTCCCTTCCGAATCGTTGACTTTAAAAGCCACGGCGTTACCGTCGGCAAGATTGGAAACGCTGTTTCTGAAATCGGATTTATCCATTCCGATTACGTCAACGTACATTGCCTGTATATCACGCAACGCCACATAGTCCTCCGCAGGCTTATCCACACCGCCGTAAGAAGTAAGATTATGCCTGCCGTAAGACTCAAGGTTGGATTTTTTTGCCTTATTGCCCAGTACAAGTCCCGTAATCACCGCACAAATTACGGCAACGACAGCCACCAATATCACAACCAGCTTAAAGCGTCCGCTTTTTTTCCCTCTGCCAGGATTATATCTGTTTTGAACTCTTCTTCTCCTACGAAGCAAGACTATCACTCCATTCAAAAATCATTTCATTGTCCAAAGGTTTAATGTTTTTCCGTAATCGTTAAATTTAAACTGCATTTTCTCCATATTTGCGTTTATTTTTTCGTACATTTTGCTGAGTATATACGTTTGTTTACACGCATCCATATTGAGCTCGAAATACGCCTCATCGGGTTCTACTCGCTGGATAATATAAAAGCCCTCACTCGTTTCAACTACCGGGCTGACCTCTCCGATTTCAAGAGCAAATGCCGCGTTCTCGTACGCTTCTTCAAAATATCCTCTCATAAGATAATAATCGCAGTTGCCGCCGTCTTGGTTATATTTGGTTCCGATATAGTCCTTAAGAGGAACTCCTGCGGCTATCTCCGCACGTACCATTTCGGCATCCGCACGGTTTTTCTCGAAGTCCTCGCCCTCATCGTTACGTATAAGTATGCTTCTTACTCTGATAAAAACCTCTCCGCTCATTACTGCATCGTAGGCTTCCTTATCATACTTTTGGGCGACAAGGTCATAATATCTGCCAAAGCAATGCTCCAACGCATAATTGAACCTCACAACCTCATCGGTCATATAGCACTCTTTTACGTACTCTTTATAAGCCTCGGTACCCCCCAGAAGCTCCTTGTTTTCCTTGATTATGCCGTCAACGTATTTTTTCGTTTCCTCATCATCGGTTTTTATGTTGTTTTTTTCAAACTCCGCAAGGCTTGCATAATTTTCGGTAAGCTGCCTTGCAACGGTTTCTTCAAGCTCCTTAACGTAGTCGCCGATATATTCGGAGGAAGTTGCCGAAAATATTTGCTCCCCGTATTTTTCTGCCATAAGCTCTTTATAAGTCATAGTAAGATAGCGAAGCTCCTGGTATTTTACCTCATAATCTCCGCAAGTTCCAACCACTTTAGAGTCTTCTTTGCTGCTTTTTATAACGTCGCTGTCAGCACAGGAAGCAAGCAGGCATACAAGCATAACCAAAGCCGCAAACAACGCCAAAATTCTCTTTTTCATAAATTTGAATATCCTTTCAAATAAATTTCCATTTTAATTATACAACACTTTTGTGTCCGCATTATGAATTTTTTTGTTTTTTATCAAATAAATATTTGACTATTTGAAGATTATGTGTTATACTGGGAGGTGAAAAACACGAAAGGAAATAATCGGTATGGAATGTGAATACAGTATATCCCTTGACAAGATAATAAAAGAGTTTCAACTTGAGGTTCTCTATATTCCCCGTCCCGCAGAGGAAATTTTCATCTCAAACACCGAGGTAAACCGCCCGGGGCTTGCACTTGCGGGATTTTTCGGAAATTTTGAATCCTCCAGAATAGAGGTTCTCGGAAAAGCTGAGCACAACTATCTCGCAGAATGCGGCGAAGAAGAAAGAATACAGAAAATAAGAGCTTTTGTTGACCACGACCCAGCCTGCGTAATAGTAACCACAGGACTTGACATAGTTCCTCAAGCTATTGACGAGGCAAAAAAACGAGGCGTACCCGTCCTTTTGAGCAAAGAAAAAACCAGCCCTCTTATGGCTGCGCTTATCGCGTTTCTCAACACCAATCTGGCACCCAGAATCACACGTCACGGAGTTTTGGTTGAGGTATACGGCGAGGGTATACTCATTCTCGGAGACAGCGGGGTTGGTAAGAGCGAGACCGCCATTGAGCTTGTAAAGAGAGGTCACAGACTTATTGCCGACGACGCTGTTGAAATAAAGAGAGTTTCTGCAAAGACCCTTGTCGGAAGCGCGCCCGAAATAATTCGCCACTACGTGGAGCTTCGCGGCATAGGAATTGTTGACGTTAAGCGTCTTTTCGGTATGGGTGCGGTAAAAGATACCGAGCGTATTGACCTTATCATCAATCTTGAGCAGTGGGTTCAGGGTAAAATGTACGACAGACTTGGACTTGACGATGAAAAAATGGATATTCTCGGCATTGAGATTCCCTCCATCACCATTCCAGTCAAGCCAGGCCGAAACCTTGCCATTATCCTTGAAATCGCGGCGATGAACAACCGCCAGAAGCGTATGGGATACAACACTGCCGAGGAGTTCAACAAACGCCTTATGGAGCAAATGGGCAATCAACTTTCTTGATTTTTAAGGGCTGATTTTAATCAGCCCTTTTGGTTTGTAGAGTGGCAGATAAATTATAGTTTACCGCCTGACCGGCGGGGGCGAATGCCTTCGGCGTTCACGCAATATGATTTGTGCTAACATATCTGTCGCACTCCGAAAAATGTCGGCTCAACACCTCCATTTTTCTTGTAACTGTTTCGTGAGGGCGGATGGGGTGGCGGTCCCCAGCCGCCTGCGGTAGTACGCTCCGACAGCAATCTAAAGCTCCCCATCATTAGCCCAACAAACTCGTCGGTGTTCAGCCGACGAGTGAACGGCAACGCACAAAACAATCAAAAAACTTTCATCAGAAAGGTTTTTTGCGGAGCTTTTTTGCAAAAAAGCGACCCGTTCCCCCGTTCTCTCCGCCGCTGAATTATAATTTATCGGCGTGTTTACAAAAAGCAGGAGCTGTCTTAGTAAGACAGCTCCTTTTCAGGTTATCTTCCGTCAAAGAAATCTATAAGTGTATACTTTTGATTATTCAGTTCTCCCATATACTTGGTAAGCTCTGTATATTCCACGCCGTTGTTATCAACGATACCCTTGTTGGAGTCTCTGTTTGACAAGTCTGCGTTGGGGTCGTTGGGGTCGTTGTCGCGGTAGAGGAACCAGTCAAATCCCACGCATCCCTTACATTCAAGCAACTGAAGGGCAAAGTTATGGTAGAACATTCCTCTGTCGTTCTGAGTTCTTACAGTCCAGCCCGCACCTGTTTTATTGGTCATACTGTTATCTTTTTCCCAGACGTCCATTCCTTTTGCGTACCATTCGGTAACCACAAAGGGTTTACCTGCCCATCTCTGCTGGTTAGCAATCATCTCGGGATCTGCCTCCCAAGCGTTATAATAATTATAGGTAATCACGTCGCACCAATATCCCGCAACGCGCATCACGTTTTCGTCCTTATAACAGCCCTGTAGGAATCGACAGCCCATATACTGGTGGCAGGGAGCGTATCTTTCGAGGGCATTTTTTACCACCTCGAAGTATCGGTCGTAAACCATAGCTCTGTACTCCAGGCGAAGCTCATCGGTCACGTCGGCAAGCGAAACGTCACGCTTACCCGTCTTAAGGTACATAAAGGTCCACGCGGTCGCGTAGCTATATGTAAATCTTTCATCGGTTGCATCAAGAGCAAGTGTACTGTCAAGCATTTTATCGCTTGAGGGAAGCTCGTTGTCACTCATCCAACCGTAAACGTATGGAGCTGTTACGTAGGAAGAAACTATCGACTTCACGTTAGCTTCTGCGGAAGCCACGAACGCGGGGTCAAACACCGGCATTACGTCGTGCAACAACGCTGTGTTTCCGCCCGTAGTAACGTCAAGTCCAAGCGTCTGGCAATAACGTCTGAGAATAGACATTACATAGGTCTGAGACAAGGGCTGTTCAACCTTACTGAGGTACGCTATATTCGACCAACCGCCTGCGGAGTTGAAGCCGAGCTCCTTAAGTCGGTTTGTGGCAGCATCCGCCCAGTTTTCATATGTGCCGTACTGTGCAAGTGTTTTTTGGCTTTGGGTATTGTTACCGGGCGAAACAGTTACGCAAGCAACTCTGTAGAAAGGATATCCGAGGGGGTCTATCGTCCACCAACGGTCGCCTATTTTCTTGGTATAGAAGAAGCCTGTAGCCTCATATTTTTCGCCGCCCATATATCCGCCGTACGCATCGTACAGTGCATTTTCCTCTTTTGCTGAAAGCTCATCGTAGCCATTAAGAGTATTGACCAAACGGGTGGGGTACTGTTTGTATACCGTATCGTAGCCGTTAGTGTCGGTATTAGCCGCGGCATCTACCGCAAGCGTATACTCGGAATCTACACGCTTGACCGTATCGACATCTCTGTCTCCGCCGTTCTTTATAACCTCCCATCTGTTAAGCCAGTTGCTTACCATTTCCATAGCGTTTTCCCAAGGGTTGACGCCGTTATACGGAAGGTAAGTGGTAAAGCCTTTTCCCGTCTCTTCGTTATTGAAAATAAGCTTAACGCTTCCTCGCCCGCTTTCCTTGGAGGTAAACTGAAGTCTTCTCAGCGACTCGTTCTCGCCCTCAAGGTAAAAGGAGATATACTGATCGCCCTTTGAGGAGTATCTCTTAATATAATTTGTAACGTCTATACGCACAGGACCGGTTGTCACAACGTCCGTATAGGTTATCAAATCTTCTTTTTCGGGGATCGTGTTATAGGTAACGACGTTTTCTTCCCAGTCGTAGGGATAGCATCCGTACACGTTAAGTCTTACCGGGATATCGCCTTTTTCCACAAGCTTGCAGTTAAGCTCAAGCTCGACCTTATCGAAGTTTATATCCGCGGCATCGGAAATATCGAATTTAAGCAACATCACTCTGTAATACTTATCTATACCATTGGGTCCGATACCCTTAAGATCCAACAACTCGGAGCTTCCGAAGTTGATATCCGCAGAAGTTCCCGCCTCAACGTAGGTGTCCTCGACCGCTTCTATTCTATGAAGCTCAGATTTACGCAATCCTATCAAGGTATCAATTCCATTCTGCGAAAGCTCGGGGGGTTTTGTTCCCCACATCTTTCCGTAGTACTGTGTGTTATCTGTTTTAGTACCGTAGTACACCGAAAGCTCGGGGGCTTTTTTGCCTCCGTCCTTGGATTCAAACTTTATATGAAGCGGAACACCCGATTCGTCAGCCACGTAAAACGCCACCTCGGTATCTCCGTTCTCAAGCGCACGTCTCACATATGACGTTATGGGAAACGAGAATACAGTTCCCGGGCCTTTAACGTCCTCACGTTTGGCAACAAGATCCACGTAATCGGGACGGTTTGCAAAAGTGATGCTATTTTCATCCCATCCGTCCGGAGAGACCGCATATACCGCCACTGTGGCATATTCGGGATTTCCCGGCATACTCTGCTTTGACTTGAGCATAAGGTCAAGCTCTACCGCGGTAAAATCGCTGTCACCCACAAGCGAGGATATATCAAATTTAAGATAGGTATATCTGGTCAGCGACTTTGAATTGCCTTTTATATGGAGGTCGGATTCTTTACCGAAATTGATATTGGAATAATCAACCGATCCGTCGTTATTATAAACATAAGTATCGTCTTTTACGGTAATTTTATAATCCATACGTTCAACCTTTCCGGCAGCTACAATTTTTGGGGGATTTTCAGAAGCAGTTGCCACAGTAGCATACGATGCAAGTGTACCGAACATCATAACCGCCGACAACAGGCTGCACAAAAACTTTCTCACGTTATCTCCTCCTTATTCACACTATTTTCTTTCCGTCAACGTATACGGCTTTCAAATCAAGATTGTTATCTATCAATACAAAGTCTGCCGCTCTTCCCTCTTTTATTACGCCGTATTCGCCGTCTATTCCCACTGCCTTTGCGGGATTATAGGTTGCGGCACGTATAGCGTCCTCAAGCGGAATACCGAAGCTGACCGCTTTCTTCAGGCAGTCAAACAAGGTAGACGAGCTGCCTGCGATAGTGCCATCCGCAAGCATAGCTTTTCCGTCCTTGACAAAAACTTCAAGCCCACCCGAGATGTATACTCCGTCCGCAAGGTATGCGGGCCGCACCGAATCGGATATAAGCACCAATCTGTCGGCTCCGACAGATTTATAAAGAAGTCTTACCATAGCGGGATGTACGTGCATACCGTCAGAGATAAGCTCACAATAGATACCGAGACG
>JAFTLM010000207.1 GCA_017455945.1 Clostridia bacterium
AGTAGCCTCAGCCTCAGCAGCGGGAGCCTCGGTAGCTTCGGGAGCGAAAGCCTCGCCCTGTCTGCCTTCGATAACTGCGTCAGCAAGTACAGAGGAGATGAGCTTGATAGCGCGGATAGCGTCATCGTTACCGGGAATTACGTAGTCAGCATCGTCGGGATCACAGTTGGTATCAACGATAGCAACTACCGGAATACCAAGCTTCTTTGCCTCAAGAACTGCGTTTCTCTCCTTCTTGGGGTCTACGATGAAAATAGCTGCGGGAAGAGTATCCATTGTCTTGATACCGCCGTAGTTCTTCTCAAGGTCGAAGATTTCCTTCTGCTTTGCAGCAATCTCCTTCTTTGTAAGAAGATCGAATGTGCCATCCTCCTGCATCTTCTCAAGGCTGTTAAGTCTTCTGATAGATCTCTGGATGGTCTTGAAGTTTGTCATCATACCGCCGGGCCAACGAACGTTAACGTAGTACATTCCGCAACGCTCCGCTTCTTCCTTGATGGCATCTGCAGCCTGCTTCTTTGTACCAACGAAAAGAACATTTCCGCCTTCTGCGGCAATGTCACGGATGAACATATACGCCTCTTCAAACTTCTTTACGGTTTTCTGAAGGTCGATAATGTAGATTCCGTTTCTCTCTGTGAAGATGTACTCAGACATTTTGGGGTTCCATCTTCTTGTGTGATGTCCGAAATGGACGCCTGCTTCAAGCAGCTGTTTGATTGAAATAATAGACATTTTTATGTCCTCCTTCGGTTATTTCCACCACAAAACATCAAGCGCATAAACCACAGCGAACGCCGTGGCACCGACGCACACTTGTCTTGTGTGTGTATTTTATTTTTACAGTCGCCCAATCACAAGCAGACTGCAACTTTTGTATTTTACCATAACTTGTAATAATAATCAATAGGTTGCAAACAAATTTACAAATTGTTAACACTTTTTGTTTCTATTATCTCTGTTCCTCCCTGCTTCCCACTTAACAAGTATGGTATCTTCACCTATACATTCGATATTTTCCCACGGTATAATTATATTTTCGGATTTTTTTGTTCCGAAGCTGAACCAGCCCCCACCGGGAATTATAAGTGCAACGATTCGGGCGTCGCATACGTTTATTTCAAAATCCGTAGCACAGCCCAACCTTGCTCCGTCACACAGGTTAATTATCTCTTTTTTTCTGATGTCTTCAGTACTGCAAATATTCATAGCAAACCTCCTTGTTATGCTAAAAATATATGCAATCTTAAAAATTTAATTACAGGTCAAAGCGAGAGTTCCGTCAACGACAGACAAGGAAACAAGCGATATGGTTTTATCATAATTGGATATGATATATTCAGCAAGTTTGTCCTCAATGTCGGTCTGAATAAATCTCCGCATATTTCTCGCGCCGAATTTTGTAGAGAACGATTTTTCTGCTACGTAGTCACACACATCTGCGGAATACTTTAATTTTATATTCTTCTCGGACAATACTGTTTCCAACTCTCCGAGCATAATATCTGCAATCTTGGAAAAGTCGTTTTTGTCAAGTGATCTGAAAGTGATTATTTCGTCTACCCTGTTTAAAAATTCGGGGCGAAGGAATTTGGACAGTGCTTTGGAGGTCTTGTTTTCCGAAACGGTTTGCATATCCTCAGAAAAGCCCACAAAAGCTCCTGAACTGTCCGCACCGGCGTTTGTTGTCATAACTATAACCGTATTTTCAAAATTGACTTTCTTTCCGTGAGAATCAGTAATAATGCCGTCATCAAGAATTTGAAGCATTGTATTCAAAACGTCGGGGTGAGCCTTTTCAATTTCGTCAAACAGCACCACAGAATAGGGCTTGCGTCTTATTTTTTCGGTAAGCTGTCCGGCTTCGTCATATCCCACGTATCCGGGAGGCGATCCTATAATTTTAGAAACGCTGTGCTTTTCCATATATTCGGACATATCAAGTCTTATAAGAGCATCGGGGGTATCAAAGAGGTCCGCAGCAAGCAACTTTACAAGTTCTGTTTTTCCTACACCCGTAGGTCCTGCAAATATGAAGGAAACTGGCTTTTTCTTATACGAAACACCTGCACGCTTACGCTTTATTGCTCTTGCCACCGCATTAACAGCTTGGTCTTGTCCAACTAATCTTCCTTTAAGACGATTTTCCAAACTATTCAGCATTTCAAACTCATTGGCGGCAATACTTGTAGCAAGAATACCCGTCCAGATCTCAACGACTTTTGCAAGATCGTACTCGGTCATAACTATGCTTTCGCATTCCGGTTCGATCTCTTTGAGCCTTTCGGAACACTTGATTTCCTGAGATTTTACTTTGGCAAGCTTCTCATAGTGTTCCTGTTCACCGTTTTCTGCTATTGTTTCGTTCTCAATAAACTCTCTTTCGGTCTTAAGCTCAAGCAGTTTGTTTCTTATTTCAAGACTTTCATTGATTGCGGCGCTACTCAAAGAAAGATGTGCCGCCGCCTCGTCTATAAGGTCAATCGCTTTATCCGGAAGATATCTGTCGGTTATATATCTCTCAGACATAGTAACCGCTTTTCTCAAAAGCTCTTTGGGGATTTTGATTGAATGATACTTCTCATAGTAATGTTTGATTCCCTCCAGCATTTTTATTGCATCTTCTATCGAGGGTTCATCTACGGTAACCGGCTGAAAACGCCTTTCAAGTGCCGTATCCTTTTCGATATATTTTCTGTACTCGTTAAGCGTAGTCGCACCGATAACCTGAATCTCACCTCTTGAAAGTGCAGGCTTAAGAATATTTGCCGCGTTCATACTTCCGTCAGCGCTTCCCGTTCCAACTATGTTGTGTATCTCATCAATAACAAGAATAATGTTTCCTTCTGATTTTACCTCTTTTATAAGGCCCATTATTCTTGATTCAAATTGACCTCTAAACTGTGTTCCAGCGACGAGAGCCGTCAAATCCACAAGATATATTTCCTTATTTTTCAGTTTATAAGGAACATCTCCTGCCACTATTTTCTGTGCAAGAGCCTCGGCTATTGCTGTTTTTCCGACACCGGGTTCACCAATAAGGCAGGGATTATTTTTCTGACGTCTGCAAAGAATCTGTATAACACGTGCCAGCTCACGTTCTCGTCCAACAATGGCATCAAGCTCACCGTTTCGTGCTCGCCTTGTGATATTAGTGCAAAAGCCGTCAAGAAATTTGAGGGTCTTTTCTTTCTTTTGACGCTTTTCACCGGAGGATTCGCCACTATCTTCTTTCTTTACAATTTTATTTTCACCGTTGTTTTGCTCAACAGGAAAAAGCCCTGCTTGTTTAAATAGATTCGGTAGATCTATGGCGGGAGCACCGCTTTCGGGTTCGTTCTCATCTCCGCCCATCATTTCCGCCATTTCTTCTTCTATCTCAGCAAGCTGATCCTGAGTAATCCCCATCTTTGACATATAGTCACCGAGAAGGTTATCAAGTGGCAAGCCGAGCTCTTTTGCACAAGTGATACAAACGCCCTCGTTTACTCTTTTTCCGTTTTCCAATTTAGTCATAAAGACCACGGCCGGTCTTTTATGACATCTCGAACACATAACCATTTTTTGTTAAACTTAAATCGCAACCGCGCAACCTTTCAATTTATTATTTCAGGAAAAAAGTTTTATACCGTTAAAGAATTTGAATACAAACGAACCAAACACCGCATCTGCAAAAGATGTATTACCGGCAACCAACTTTATTATAACGCCAAGCAAGAGCGTAATTACAGCAAGCAGGAAGAAGGACGCCACTATTCCGAGAATAATACCGAAAACGGTATTAATTCCATGCACTACAGGAAGCTTGGTAATCAAATCTATCAGCGGCTTCATAAGCTTTAGCAACAATATAGCTACCACGAAAACCAAAATATACCCAAATACATTTGATACCAAGCCTGCCACGGGAGACGCTACTGTTTCAGAAATTTTCTCTGTAGTATCCTCCCAATTAACATTTCCGGAAAACAACTGTCTTACTATGAAAGGAAGCTCATCTACAGATTTAATTCCCGAAGCTACTTTGGGCTCAACCCAACCGTATATCCAACCGTATATAAACGTGTTATATAAAAGCTTTCCGACAACAGGTCCTAAAATAACTGTAAGTACAAGCGCTATAATTTTTTGACCGTACTTAAAAACAGATTGAAGAAATCCTCTTTTGGCAAAAAGAACAATGTTAAGAATCGCAATGGCAATCAATAAAACGTCAACTAAAATACTCATAAATTTTCTCCTTTGTAGTTAATGTATGAAACTTTATTCAAAAACAATCCGTGAGCCGGGGCGGTAGCACCCGCACACCGCCTGTCTTTTGACTCAATTATAAAATCAATATCAGTCGGCTTAATATTACCTCTGGCAACATCTATAAGTGTACCTGTCATTATTCTGACCATATTGTAAAGAAATCCGTCTGCCGCAACTGTGAACAAGATTATATTTTCATCGTTTGGAGCCACCGACACGTTTGCGTAAAATACAGTTCTCACCGCATCGGTTATTTTAGACCCCTGTGCCATAAACGAAGTAAAATCATACGTGCCCACAAAATGTTGGGCAGCCTCGTTCATCTTAAAAACATCCTCCGGCAAAACATCAAGCGGAAGCTTATAAGCCGTATCAAACAAAAACGGGTTTTTGTTTCTTCCGTTCCACATTCTATATACATATTCTTTATATTTCACATTATACCTGGCGTGAAAAGATTCATCAACCATTTCAGCAGAAAACACGGATATATCCTCAGGAAGCAAGGCGTTAAACGCCAGCGGAATTTTTTCTATAGGAATAGAATGATTCAATTCGCTGCAGCCCTTTTGTGTAACGGTAATACAAAATTCATTTGCATGAACACCGCTATCTGTTCTGCTGCATCCGACAATATCACACTCAAAACCAAACACCCTCAACGCCACCTCATTAAGCATTTGCTGTACGGTGGGGGCATTATTCTGAACCTGATATCCTCTGTATGCAGTTCCCCTGAATGCAATCTTTAAAAACAACTTCATGCTCAAAACCAACCGTTCTCAATAAATGGGTACTCTACACCGAAACAGTTTATAAGTATTAATCCGGCAAGAAATGCTATAAATATAAACATTGATATAAAATCTCTGGTTCTGTATCTTAAAACGTGCAACTTGGTTCTTCCTTCGCCGCCCCTGTAGCAACGGCACTCCATAGCAATCGCAAGCTCGTCGGCTCGCCTGAATGCAGAAATAAACAACGGCACCAAAATCGGAATGAGAGCCTTGGCCCTCTTAACTATACTTCCGTTGGTAAAGTCTGCCCCCCTCGCCTTTTGAGCGGAAATTATTTTATCGGTTTCCTCCATAAGTGTGGGAATAAACCTTAATGCAATAGTCATCATCATCGCAAATTCATGAACCGGAATTTTTATTTTCTTCAGGAATCCAAAAAGCTGTTCAATACCGTCTGTAAGTTCTATGGGAGTGGTAGTGTACGTCAAAAAGATTCCGGTTCCGATAATAAGCGATATCACTCTGAGAACAGATGTAACCGCCGTATAAATTCCCTTTGAATATATCGTTATTTTCCACACAGTCAATTCAACGCCGCCTTTTACAAGAAAAAGGTTCAAAAACGCCATAAAAACCATTATTATTATTACCGGTTTGATCGAACGCAAAATGGTCTTTATCGGTATTTTGCTAATCAGAATAATTGCCAGCATTGAAAATATAAGCGCTGTAAATCCGATTGCGCTTTGACAAACAAAAGAACAAACTATATAAAGTATAGCAAGAATCACTTTTGTTCTCGGATCCAATCTATGAATAATCGATTCGGCAGGATAATACTGCCCAAACGAAATGTTTTTCATTTTTATTCAACCTTTCCGTTAATGATCGATTTTAAAAAGCTTTGCAAGTTCGCTCACAGCGTCTTTGACGGTATAAACACCACCGTCAACACACACGCCTTTCTCTTTGAGCAACATCATCAGTTTAGTAACCTGAGGTATTGAAAGTCCTATTTTTTCAAGCTCACCGGCATTTGAAAAAACCTCTCTGCAATTACCTTGCATAACTACCTTGGAGTGTGCCATAACTATAAGCTCATCACAAAGCCGTGCCATATCTTCCATACTGTGGCTTACAATAACAACGGTTGCACCGGTTTCATTACGATATTTGACAATACTTTTAAAAATCTCATCTCGTCCAAGAGGATCAAGACCCGCGGCAGGCTCATCAAGAACCAACACATCAGGTTTCATTGCTATTATCCCCGCAATAGCGGCTCTTCTTTTTTGCCCCCCCGAAAGATCAAAGGGAGATTTTTCGAGCAATTCTTCATCCAAGCCGACAAAGCTTGATGCGAGAGCAATTCTTTCCTCAATTTCTGCCTCATCAAGTCCCATATTGCGAGGTCCAAATGCGATATCTTCTTTGATTGTTTCTTCAAACAACTGGTATTCGGGATACTGCATTACAAGTCCGACCTTAAAACGAACTTTTGAAATTTCCTTTGGTTTTTCCCAAATATCCGTTCCGTCTACCAATACTCGTCCGGAACTTGGCTTTTCCAATCCGTTTAAAAGCTGAACGAGGGTAGATTTTCCGGAACCGGTATGTCCTATGATTCCTGTTATCGTTCCTTCCGTTATGTCAACACTTACGTCATTCAATGCAGTAACTTCATATGGTGTACCGGGACTGTAAACGTAAGATATATTTTCTAACTTTATTTTTGTCAATTTAACAATTCACTCCCTTTTCACAACCCCTGAACATTTGTAAGATAGTTACAAATAAGTTCCGCACAAAGTTCTGTAGAATAACAATCACCGTCGAGCGGAACTCCGAGTTTTTTCAGTTCCTCCACAATAGCACTGCATTGCGGAACGTCGAGCCCTGCATTTCTGAGCACATCGGGCTTTGAGAATATTTCGGCCGGAGTTCCGTCCATCAGTATACGACCGTCATCTATAACTACCACTCGGTCCGCCTGCGCCGCTTCGTTCATATAGTGGGTAATTGTTACAACAGTGATTCCTTTTTCCTTATTTAACTTTTCCATTGTATTCAAAACATCTTTGCGTCCACTGGGGTCAAGCATAGATGTCGATTCATCAAATATAATACATTCCGGTGACATAGCAATAATTCCGGCTATTGCGATTCGCTGCTTTTGACCGCCTGACAGTCTGTGAGGTTCGTGATGAGCATATTCGCTCATTCCGACGGTACGTAAAGCTTCGTCCACGCGCTTACGTATCTCTTCTGACGGATATCCAAGGTTCTCCGGTCCAAAGGCTACGTCCTCCTCAACTATAGTTGCCACAAGCTGATTGTCGGGGTTTTGAAAAACCATTACGACTTTTTTTCGCAGTTCAAACATCGCATCTTCTGTAAGTTCATCGGAAGTTATGTCAACACCGTCAACAATGATTTTTCCGGATGTAGGCGTAAGTATCATATTCAAAAGCTTGGCAAGTGTCGATTTTCCTGAGCCGTTGTGCCCAAGAACCGCAACATATTCGCCCTTGCTTATATTGAGCGATATCCCGTTAAGAACAGGAACCTTATCTCCTTCATCTTCGTCATATGCGTATGAAAGATTTTCAATTTCAATAAAATTTTTTTCCATTTTACTTCCTTAGTTATTCCTCGTCTGCTCCGCTTGCACTCCATCTTACGCTGGCTCCGCACGGAAGAAATCCACCTGTTTGAGACACAGGCAAAGCCAGTTCCCCAGCCTCTACTTTTCCGCCGAATTTAGAAACCAATCGAAGATCAACTATGTATCTCATCGCCAACGGAGAAAGACCTGTTGTATATGAGTTAAGCAAAAAGAACAGCGGCTTGTCGGACAATACATTTACGGCAAGACGGACAAACTCGTCTATGCATTCTTCTATTTTCCAAACCTCACCCGATGGACCGCGTCCGTATGACGGAGGATCCATAATAATTCCGTCATACTTGTTGCCGCGTTTTATTTCACGCTCAACAAATTTTTTGCAATCATCCACAATATATCTTATCGGTGCTTCCGCAAGTCCGCTCAAAGCGGAATTTTCTTTAGCCTGGGCAACCATTCCTTTTGCCGCATCCACGTGGCAAACAGAAGCCCCTGCCTTAGCCGCCGCAACCGTCGCACCGCCGGTATACGCAAACAAATTAAGTACCTTTATTTTTCTTCCGGACTTTTTTATAAGCTCCGAAAACCAGTCCCAGTTAGCTGCCTGTTCGGGAAAAAGCCCGGTATGCTTAAAACCTGTAGGTCTGATCACAAATTCAAGCCCGTTATATCCTATTTTCCATTGTTCGGGAAGCCTATTATTGCCCCATGCGCCTCCGCCTTTAACAGAACGTTTATAGGTTGCGTCCGCTTTTTTCCATAAGGGACTTTTATCGTCATTTTTCCATACTATCTGCGGGTCCGGTCTTACAAGGATATATTTTCCCCACCTTTCAAGGCGTTCCCCCTCAGACGTATCTATCAATTCGTAATCTTTCCAGTTCTTTGCACACCACATATCATATCCTCATTATTTGTTAAAATATTCAGCCAATCTTGAAGCACCACAGTGTGCGTGGCACACGGCTATTGCCAACGCATCCGCAGTATCATCGGGCTTTGGCGGCTTTTCTAACTTAAGCAACATGGTCACCATTGATATAACCTGTTTCTTTTCGGCACGTCCGTATCCTACCACCGCCTGCTTTACCTGCAACGGAGTATACTCATAAATCGGAATTCCGAGCTTTGCCGCACAGAGCAATATAACTCCCCTGGCTTCGCTTACTCTGATACCCGTAGTTTGGTTAGTGTTCCAAAAAAGCTCTTCCACCGCCATACAATCGGGCTTATACTTTTTTATGATATCGTTTATACCCTCAAATATCTCAACCAACCTGTCCTCTGTTTTCATAGAAGACGGCGTTTGCACCGATCCAAATCCAAGAACCTTGAATTTGTTGCCTTTATATTCAATCACGCCCCAACCGACAATTGCCAGCCCGGGATCTATCCCAAAAATAATTATAATTTTCACCTCATATCAAATAAACAACAATATCCACTGTAAATTATACCATAAACATTCAATTAAGTCAAATATATTTTTCAATTTTTACAAAATATTTTACATTAGCATTCAATCATACTACGCGATCACATACTTGAAAATAAAAAGAGGTGACATAAATCACCTCAAAACCATTATATTATTTAAACACTCGCTGATACTGCACTCCGTTTATTGCCGAAGCCAAGGTTTGCGGAAGCAAATCGAAGTCAGCGATCAGGGAATGTGGCTTTTCAATCGGTTCATCCTGTTCCATAGGTACAAAATAAACCGATTTGCGAGATAAAAGAGCCCCTATGTTTTTCAAATTTGAGGACAAAGCGTCATTTGAAGCCAAGGCAATAACAAGCGGACGGTTACTTCTCAAATGAGCCTTTGCCGCCATAGAAACAGCGGTATCGGTTATTCCGTTAGCGATCTTTGCCAGAGTATTTCCCGTGCAAGGCGAAATTATCATTGCATCAAGCTTTATTTTGGGTCCAAGCGGCTCGGCTTGAACTATTGTATGGATGATTTCCCTGCCGCAAATCCCCCTTACTTTTTCACAAAGCAACGAAGCTGTTCCAAAACGAGTATCTGTAGAATACACGGTTTCGCTCATTATGGGTTGGACCTCATATCCCGAAGCTATGATTGTATTCAATAATTCCAATGATTTCTTATGAGTACAGAAAGATCCGCAAAAAGCATAACCTATCATACAAACGCCTCCTTCAAAATACCAATAATGGATTCCGCCATATATTCCCCGGCTGTCACAGGAGCAGTTTTTGACGGCAACGCCAAAGCGTGAATAACGTCTAACTGATATCTTTTAGCCGCAACCAAATCAACCCCGCCGGGAGCCGACGCCAGATCTATCACCAACGTCGACTTTGGAATCGCCTCAATTATATCTTCGGTTATTACCCAATAAGGAACGGTATTATATATCAAATCAAATCCGGAAGCCAGCCCGTTAAGTGTAGAAACGCCGTCTGTAAACTCTATTTTTATCCCCGACATTCCCTTGGATATCGCTTGAGCTATGCTGGTGCCTTTTCTTGCAAACACTGTTACGTTAGCACCAAGTGCCTTTAACCTCAATGCCAATGCTTCACCAATCCTTCCGAACCCAACTATAGCAATTTTTGATTCAAAAATGGTTTTCGACATCTTATTAACCGCTATTCCTATAGCACCTTCTGCAGTAGGAACTGCGTTTTTTATAAGTAGTTCTTCGGTATTGAAATAATCATAACATTTTATATTTCTCTTAGCCGCCAAATCCTTCAATCTCGGACTCATTCTCCCCCCCAGCAAGAGTGCGTTTTCAGACATCATATCCAACAGCTTGTGGATTTTCACCCCGCTTTCCCGCGTAAATAGAGGACAATTCACCCTCAGTTCGTCCTCACTCGGAGGAGTGGGCAAAACAACCGCATCGGCATCAAGCACATCCGTTTCGCAGTTCTCTTTTAGTAATGAATTATCAATATATTGCGGATCTATCCCCCAAACCGAAACATCAAATTCGCTAAGCTTCAGACATCTGATTATTTCAACCGTTCTTCGATCTCCGCCTATTACACCTATTTTAACAGCATTTTTCATAAAGCACCTCGCATTCTTTTTTATCATTATATGTAACAGTTTCAAAAAACGCGAAGCGTAAAAGCAGAAAAACAGCGTCCGAATTTATCGGACGCTGTAAAAAGAGTGATTTTTTATTTCATTAAATTTGCTTTTATATAGTTATAGCTGGTTGCAATACTTTCCATAGAATCTCCGGTCGTAAAGTTTCTGTCCTGTTCAACAACAAACTGCTTAACGCCTGTCTTTTCAGCAAGGGGGATAATATCCGCAAAATTGATATTTCCGTTTCCTATTTCTGTAATGTCTGTCTTGAATTCCGGAGTGGAGACACCCATATCCTTAAGGTGAAGAATATCAATTCTGCCCGCAAGCCTCTCGATCATCTTTCTTACGTCGTAACCGCCGTGCTGAACCCAATACGTATCAAGCACAAAGCTCACCACAGAGGGGTCAAAGCCTTCTATCATATAATCCATCAAAGTTTTTCCATCGATCTTGGAAAATTCAAAATGATGGTTATGATATGTAAATTTCATTCCGTACTTGGAAAGCTTATGACCAACTTCATTTGCGGTATCAATAAACTTAAGAAGTTCAGCTTTGTCTGTTCTGGGACTTCCGCCGGGCATACTTCCTATTCCCATATTCTTTGTATCAAGAATTTCATGAATTCTGAGTGCCAAGTCAAAATCACCGGTTATTATCTTCCAGTCAAAGTGTGTACCGCATATCTTGAGCCCTGCCTCATCAGCACATTTTTTGTAAAATTCGGCTTCCTCTACAGTGGTTACTTTTCCAGCTGTCTGAATATGTGTATAACCGATTTCTCTGATTTTTTTCATTGCGTCAAGATAAGTGTCGGGAGTTTCCATCTTATCTCTTACTGTGTAAATTTGAAGTCCTACTTCTTTCATAACTGTTTTCCGCCTTTCGACAAACTTATTGATTTGATTATATCACACCAACCAATATTTGTCAATCAAATTGATAAAATAAATCAAAATTTATCTAAATTCCTGTGCTGACTATTGCAATTATTGAAAAAATAATGTATAATAATAAAAGAACCAACTCAACATTTTCTTTTACAGATTACAGCGAGGTAAAAAATGCTTAGAACAACTGCTTTGTATTCAAAATTGAAAGCTCACGGAATTCCCTGCAGTGAAATTATATCAATGTCAAATCACACCACTATGCAAGTGGGCGGAATTGCTTCGGTAGTAGCTTTTGTACGCAACGCCGAAGAATTGATAACCTCTATCAGAGAAGCAAAAAATCATTACGTAAAATTTGTTGTTATCGGCAACGGAAGCAACGTAATATTTTCCGACGACGGTTTTGACGGATTGGTTATCATAACCGGAAATATGAAAAATTTCACAATAGAAGGAAACATTATAAAAGCAGATTGCGGTGCATCCGTTTCACGGCTTGCTGTGGCTGCACAAAAGGCGGAGCTTTCGGGACTTGAATTTGCATACGGTATCCCCGGCACTATAGGCGGAGGCTTGTTTATGAATGCCGGAGCTTACGGAGGAAACATTTCCGACGTGGTAGTCTCCTCTCTTTGCTATGATACTCAAAGAGATTGTATAAGAAAAATAGATCTTGATGAACATGAATTCAAATACCGCGAAAGTATTTATTCAAAAAACCCCCATTTAATAATCATTGCGATAATGATGGAGCTTGTACCCGGAAAAATGTCGGACATCATAGCCGAGATGAACAAAAACGTGCGCGCCAGAAAAGAAAAACAGCCCCTGGAATTTCCGAGTGCGGGAAGTGTATTCAAACGCCCATTGGGATATTACGCCGGAGAAATGATAGAAAAAAGCGGGCTTAAAGGCTTTAGCATCGGCGGAGCGGAAGTTTCTGAAAAGCACGCCGGATTTATTATCAATCGCGGAACGGCAACCGCTAAAGACGTAATGGATTTGATTGAGCATATAAAAAAGACGGTTTTTGAAAATTACGAAGTCGAACTCGAATGTGAGGTCAGATTCATAGGAAATTAAGATGAATATATTTCACAAACGACATTTAGCTCTTTTTTGCACAATATTCGCAGTCGCATCATTATGTGGCTGCGTTTTGTCGTATAATTTGAAGGCTTCTGTTTTGTCGTTTTTGGGAATTGTGGCTTTGTTGACACTCTTATCGGTGCTTTTTGTAAAACGATATCGGGCTATATTTTTGAAATGTTTTTTGTGTGTACTGTTTGCCTTCACCGCCCTGATTTCACAATTTTTAAGAGTAGATGCACCAATTCACAAAATAACCCCACACTTTAATCAAGTTGTAGATATAACCGCCACTGTAACAAGAGTCAATTTTAACAAAGACTATCTTTCATCTTGCTACGTTGATATATCTTCGATAAACGGGAACGCTTCACCCGCATCTGCTGTTTTGGAGTGTGAATACAACGCCGAGCTGGAAGTGGGAAACGTAATTTCCGGAACTTTTGTTATAGATAAAATAGAAAATTATACCGAAATTCCGTCGTATTTGAAATCGAAAGGGATAACATTGTTTTTACAACCGTCTCAGAATTTCGAATTATCCCACAACCGCGAAACACCTTCTATGAAGCTTAAAAAAATAAATTCTGACTTAAGTGATATATTTACAGACAGAATTGACGATGAATCCGGCAAGCTTGTATCTGCATTAATGCTTGGCAACAAAGAACTTTTGCACGACAGCACAATCAGAGACTTCAGGCGAGCAGGCGTTTCCCACATATTGGCGATAAGCGGTATGCACCTTTCCATACTTATATTTTTCTTTGATTTTATTTTGAAAAAACTGAGGCTTAGCAAGGTGCTCCGTGGAAGCATCACTATTTTTGCTGCTTTGTTTTACCTTGCGCTTACAGGCTTTTCTCTATCAACCGCAAGAGCCTTTTTAATGTCTTCCATAGTCTATCTTGCATATATCCTGCAAGACGAAAACGATATGCTGACCACTCTGTTGTTCTCGCTTTTCATAATTCTCGCCGCTTCTCCGCTTTCGGTGTATGACGTGGGTATGTGGCTGTCGTTTTTGGCAGTATTGGGAATTTTCGCATCGCAATACTTCATCGAAAAGTTCAATTTACTCTTATACAAAAAGCCCAAAAGCAATGACACATATAATAAAAAACGCAAGCGAAATCTTTTGGCAACCAAACTAAAAAAGATTTCTGCGTATATTTTTTCCACAGTTTGCATAACTGTGTTCGTAAACATATTTATATGCGTGCCAATGTGTCTGTTTTTTGATGAATTCTCTCTTGCTTCAATAATTTCAAATATTGTTTTAACTCCTGTAGTAACGCTTATCCTTTTCCTTGCACCGTTGCTTATGGTTTTGAATATAGTGGAACCTATTGCAGGTGTTATAGCACAAGCCGTTGAGTTCCTGTGCGGTATTCTTATTGATATCATAGAATTTATTTCGTCATTTGAAAAAATAACGGTATCTCTTCATTATCCGTTTGTTAAAAATATAGTATGGATATTAGCAATTTTGTTGAGCGTTTGTCTTGTTTTCAAATTCAAACACAAATGGCTAATTGTAATCCCGCCGATTATTTCGGCACTGATGTTCTCTGCGGGTCTGGCGGTTGACACGATGTGTTATAACAATCTCGTTCAAGTAGAATATATCGGCGAAAATGAATCTGAAGCCATTCTCATAAGAGACGGAAGTGATTACAGCATAATTGATATGTCTACGGGAGGCTATACACATTCCTATTCAACGTATACAAAATCTGTTGAAAACTGTGCAACCGAAATCTCCTCATACGTCATAACGCATTATCATAATTATCACGCTACAACATTACACCGATTGTTAAACAAAACTATTGTGAGAACGCTGTTTCTGCCGTATCCGCAAGACATAAAAGAATATTACGCAATGAGTTCAATAATAACAGCCGCTGAAAATGCCAAAACAGACGTAATATTATACGATTCTCTTTCCGATATAAAGATAACACCAAATACAACTTTCAATTTGTCAGGAAGAGCTTATTTGAAACGATCTACACACCCGACATTCTACTTTTCGATAAGTGCATACGGACGCAAACTTGTGTATATGGCAGAATCAGCAAACGAACACAAATCTCTCAAGAACGAAGTTGATAATGAACTAAAAGACGCCGAAATTCTTATCTTAGGTGCTCACGGTCCCAAAACAAAAAACGATTTCAACTGTGATACGTTTTACTCCACACAACCTGTTATCTCGGCCAATCAAGAAATATTCGACTTTTTCACATCAGTACACCCAACCGTATCTGACGTAACGTATGCAAAAATTTATCTTACCAAATATTAAAAGAACGGCAGATTTCTGCCGTTCTTATTTGTCAAAGCTATCTGCAAAGGTAGTAGCCAAGGTGTCGCAACGCTCGTTGTAGGCGTGTCCGTTGTGGCCCCTTACCCAAACAAAATCAACTGTGTGTTTTTCAAGCAGTGCGAGCAAACGCTCCCATAAATCTGGATTAAGTGCGGGGGAATTGTCCGCATTCTTCCATCCTTTGGAACGCCAGGAAAATACCCAGCCCTTTGTTATGGAATCTATCATATACTTGGAGTCGGAATAAAGAGTAACCTCGCAAGGCTCTTTAAGACCCTCTAAAGCAGAAATGGCAGCCATAAGCTCCATTCTGTTGTTTGTGGTAAGCTCTTCTCCGCCGCTCATCTCTTTTTCGTGACCTTGATAAACCAAAATAGCTCCCCAGCCACCGTGTCCGGGATTGCCCCTGCAAGCCCCGTCAGTATATATATCTACGTGTTTCATTGTACACCATTAATTCTTTCTATTAAAAATCAAAGTAGCCAAAAGGTAATTGTAAATAAAAATTTTCAACCTTATGTGTGTAATACCCGTGTAACATTATAACACTTTCGTAATGTTCTGTCAATAATCATAATTAAATTTTATTTTAATTTCCGCAAAAGCACGTATACCGGGGTCGGAAAGTATCTTCGCCCCCTCCACAGCTCCGTCGGTGTATTTTCTGTGTAAAACTTCATTCTTGAAAAAGTCAATGATACGAGTAATTCGCATAAGAGCACTCGATTCCCTGTTAAGCCCCTCGGCAGTCTCACGTTCCATTTTTTCCTGCTCGTGAGCAAATTTCTTTTCGTATTTTTCCTCTGCACTCTTTCTGTTCCTCATCTTGGAGTCAAGGTCTCTGTTCTTCTTTCGAAGCTCGGCATTAGCAGACTGTGTCCTTGAAACACTTTCCGCCAGCTTGTCATTAGCCTTTTTAAGCCCCCTATTGTCTTTTTTCAGCTCTTTCACCTCAGCCGCCAACTGCTTTTTGGTCTTAGCCTTACTCTTGGACTTGGCTTTGGGCTTATTCTCAGCCGTCTGCGATTTTTCGGGTTCAGGCTTTCTGTTCCCTCTCATCTTTTCCGCCTCTTCGTGAGATATAACCCCTCCGTTCTCCATAGCATTGGCAAAAAAACTGTCCTTGTCGAAAAGATTGTCATCAAGTGACTTTCTGTCAACAATTCCATCACTTTCCGAAACTTTTTTCGTTTTAGAGGTTGACTTTTGAGAATTTTGTGCTATAATAGTATTAGAAACATCTTTTTCATACCGCTTCGCGATTAGTGCGTTGGGGTCACTGTTTTGGGTGTTTCTTATTTTTATTCTGACAAGATTCTTTTTCTCAATTTGTCTATTGATATACTCTCTAAACCCTTCTCTGCCAAACACCGTAGAAATTTTGTTTACATCAATCATAGCCTTGTTATAGTTGGCATGTTCATTTACATATACGGGAACGTTAATTTCGTTCCC
>JAFTLM010000208.1 GCA_017455945.1 Clostridia bacterium
CCGAGTGCCTGCGGGCACAAAAGGTCGCTTTTTGCAAAAAGCTCCGCAAAAACCTTTCTGGACTTGGCGAGCGCGAACACACCCCTCGCCGCTAAACTACAGTTTATCTTTCCCACCATATCCTATCACGAAAAATCGTTTTTGTCAATATTTATGCTCAAAAATCACAATAAAATATCGTTATTGTCCATATTTTTTGTCTGTGCAGTCCATTCCAAATACCGCGTGCGTGTGGTACAATAAAAACGTAAATCAACCGCTATTGCGGAACAAAGGAGAATTTTATTATGGCAACAATGAGAAAGTTAGTTATGAAAGGTCCCAAGGAGAGCGAAATAATCACGGTTGAAAGACCGGTTATCAACAAGCCCACCGAGGTACTTGTAAAGCTTCACTATTGCGGAGTTTGTATGTCCGAGCATTACGACTGGACCACCGCTCCCGCGGGCAGAACCTTCGGTCACGAGCCTATGGGCACGGTTGTTGAGGTTGGCGAAGGCGTTACCAAGGTAAAGGTTGGCGACAGAGTAAGCTGGGGATCAGGCGGAGGAGCTGAATACTCCAAGCTTGACGAAAAGTGGGTACATAAGATTCCCGACAACGTTGAGGACCACCAGGGTATTATCGAGCCCCTTTGGTGTCTTGTAAGTGCAGTAAGCAAAGTCAGACTTCCCATTCAGAGCGAAAAGGTAGCCGTTGTGGGCTGTGGATACATGGGTTGCGGTGCCATCTCGCTTCTTGCTATGAGAGGCGTTAAGGTGGTTGCCGTTGACATCAATCCCGAGAGCCTTAAAAACGCCCTCAAGTACGGTGCGAGCGAGGCATACCTCCCCGAAGAGCTTCCCGACGAATATCTCACCACAAAGAACGCGTACAAAGGCATCGACGTTGAGTCGGCAACAAAGAACGCCGAAACCACGGGCTTCCCCCTTGTTATGGAGTGGGGCGAGACTGCCGAGTCGCTTGACCTTGCTATCAGAATGACAAGACAGTGCGGTCAGCTTGCTATCGGTGCTTATCACACAGGCGGAAAGAGACTTGTTGACGTTCAGCTTCTCAACGTAAGAGCTATTGATTGCCTCAGCACTCATCCCAGAGAACAGGACCTTAACCACCGTTCGGCAGAGTGCGCTATGAGAATGCTTGGAGACGACACGTGGAACTACAAGCACGTTCCCACAAAGGTCTACCCCGCTTCCATGTTTGACAAGGCTCATGAGGAGCTTGAGATCAAGTTCGGCAAGTGGATGAAGTCGGTTATCGACTGGGAGAACGAGGACTTTGAACCTTACATTATAAACGACTGAAATTGAGGTTTTTACATTGAGACTTGGAATAGATATCGGCGGCACAAAGATAGGCGTCGGAATTTTTGAAGAGGGCGGCACTCTGTTGGCAGACGCCAGGCTGTTGGTCAGAGGCAAGACCGCAAGCGAGCTGCCTCGGTTTATCTCGGCAAGCGTCAGACAGCTCTGTATGCACAGGGAGGTTGACTACTCGCAGATAACCTCCTGCGGTGTTGGCGTGCCCGGAACGGTAAGCGACGACGGCAGACGGATACTCAAAGCCCCCACTCTTCCTATTTCGGGCGACGGATTCGTACCCGAGCTTGAACGCGAGCTGGGCATTCCCGTGGGTGTGGTTCAGGATTCGAGAGCCGCGGCGTGGGGCGAGTACCTTTTCGGCGGCGGCAAGGGCAAAAGCTCTGTCGTCTGCGCTACGCTGGGTCCGGGAATCGGCACGGGAATAGTCATTGACGGCAGAATTTTCGGCGGTGCCCTTGGAGGCGCGGGCGAGCTTGGACATTTACCCGTGGTTGAAAACGGCAGACTATGCGGTTGCGGAAAGAGGGGCTGTCTTGAGAAATACGCGGCAGGGCTTGGTCTTGACATCACAGCCGCAGAGCTTCTGGGCGAGGGTAAAACGGCACCCGACCTGTTTGAGGCGGCAAGGAACGGAAACGAGGCGGCGGCAAAAGCGATTGCCGAGGCGGCACAGGCTCTCGGAAGGGGACTTGTGTCCATAGTCAATCTGCTTTCGCCCGACTGTATTCTGTTCAGCGGCGGTCTTTCGGCACAGAACGAATACGTGGAAGCGGTTACAAATTACATTTTGTCACACTGTTACGACGCGGGCAAAAAGCCCGAGATAAAAAAAGCGGCACTTGGAGAGCTTTCGCCTCTCTTTGGTGCGGCGTTTACCGAGGTAAAGAAAATGAGAAAACCAAAGCTTTCGGCATCAATTATGTGCGGTGACGCGCTTAACTACGGCGAGACACTTAAGGAGCTTGAGGCGGCAGGCATTGAGCTTGTTCACTATGACATCATGGACAACCATTTTGTTCCCAATCTTATGCTCCCCGCAGAGCTGATCCCCAAGCTACGCAAAGGCACAAAACTGCCATTTGATATTCACATTATGGCAGAGAATCCCGAAAGTATTATTGAGAAGTTGGAACTCTCGTCGGGCGACTGCGTTGCGGTTCATTACGAGTCAACGGCACATCTTGAAAGGGCGATAAGCCTTATCAAAGCCAAGGGTGCAAAGGCGGCGGTGGCTATCAATCCCGCAACACCCGTGGAGCTTCTTTCCGAAATCGTGTCAAAACTTGATATGGTGCTTGTAATGACGGTAAACCCCGGCTTTGCGGGTCAAAAGCTTGTTGAGGGAAGCTTTGATAAGATAAAGCGAGTGAGAGAATATCTTGACGCCCGCGGGCTGTCGCAAGTTGAAATTGAGGTCGACGGCAACTGCAGCTTTGAAAACCTTCCCAAGATGTACGAGGCGGGTGCGGAAATCTTCGTTACGGGAACATCAAGCACATTCCATAAGGACGGAAGCATCAAGGAAAACACAGAACGATTGTTTAAATCGTTATTAAACCGTTAATAAGGGAATGCCCTGCTAAAAGCAAAGTCATTGAGGCAGATACACCCAAAATACCGTTTTTTAAAGAAAAAACCGATGTTTTAACAACATCGGTTTTCTTTTTAATAAATTATAGTTTACCGCCTGGGAGAAATGGGGAACGGGTCGCATTTTTGAAAAAAAGATTCGCAAAAAACTTTCCTGATTAAAATTTTTTGATTGTTTTGTGCGTTGTCGTTCACTCGTCGGCTGAACACCGACGAGTTTGTTGGGCTAATGATTGGGAGCTTTAGATTGCTGTCGGAGCGTACTACTGCAGGCGGCTGGGGACCGCCACCCCATCCGCCCTCACGAAACAGTTACAAGAAAAACCTCGGTGTTAAGCCGAGGTTTTTCGGAGTGCGACAGATGTGTTCGCACTCGCCAAGTCCAGAAAGGTTTTTGCGGAGCTTTTTGCAAAAAGCGACCTCCTGTGCCCGCAGGCACTCGGCGTTTCTTTTGGGAGCTTTTCTTTGCGCCTTTTGTGTCAAAGAAAAGCGGAGTTCCGAATTGTGCCTTACAAAACCGCTGTAGACCTACAGAAATAAAGCTATCCAAACCGTTAGTCCACTTTTTCTTTTTGAAGCCAAAGGCGCAAAAAGAAAAAGTTCGCAAAAAGAAAAACGCCGTTTGGGGAGTTTCGCTCACTGCGGTGAGCGACAAGGCTTGTGCAGCC
>JAFTLM010000209.1 GCA_017455945.1 Clostridia bacterium
ATATAAATTTTGAAAAAACCCTTGAAAAAAAGGTGAAAATATGGTACAATTAATAAAATAGACGAAGTATATCCAATTAACATAAAAAAATTGCGAAAGGAGAAAAAAATGGAAGTTTCCGACGAGCTCAAAGAACTGAACGAAATATGGAAAGAAGTAAAAAAATCCTTCACAGACGAGCTTACCGTTTCAACCATAAATTTGTGGTTTGAACCTCTTGAACTCACGGCATTTGAAAACAATACGATACACTTTTCCTGCCCGTCGGCGGTAAAAACCAAAATTATCAAGGAAAGCCACCTTGACAGAATGAAAAAAGGTTTTGCGGCTTTTCTCGGCTTTGACGTTGACGTCAACGTATTCTACTCCACGTCATCTGACGACGGAAAAATAAAAATTTTAAGCGTAAATTCAAAAATAATAAGCAAAGAGGACATTCTCCCCGAAAGACCCATAAACAGGGAAGTGGAGGTCGGAAGCGCCAGCTTCCCGTACCACTTTGAATACACCTTTGAAAACTTCATCGTAGGCGAGTCGAACAAGTTTGCCCATTCGGTATGCTTGGGAGTTGCCGACAACCCCGCCTGCCTTGAATCGGAGCGTCTTTACAACGGCGTTGAGCTTGCGCGCTCACCCTACAACCCTCTCTTCATTTACGGCCCCTCGGGACTTGGTAAGACGCATCTGCTCCACGCGATAATCAACAGAAGAAAATCAAATATTCCCGACGTAAAGATTCTTTACGTAAAATGCGAGGATTTTACAAATCAGCTTATAGACCACCTTTCCAGAAAGGCTATGGCTGAATTCAAGGAAAAATACCGCCGCTGTGACGTGCTTCTTATTGACGATATCCAGTTTTTGGCGGGAAAAACCTCCACCCAAGAAGAGTTTTTCCACACGTTTGATGCACTTTACAACGACAATAAACAGATAATTCTCACATCGGACCGCCCGCCCAAGGAAATACAGCCCCTTGAGGAGCGAATAGTAACACGGTTTGAGTGGGGACTTCTTGCCGACATTCAGCCTCCCGATTTCGAGCTGAGAGTGGCTATACTCAAGAAAAAAGCCGAGCAGGTAAAGATTACCCTCTCGGATGAGATACTTGAATATCTTGCCGAAAACCTCCGCTCCAACGTCAGACAGATTGAAGGAGCCATAAAGAAGCTGGCGGCACAGAGATTTATGGGTATCGAAATAACCTTCGACCTTGCAAAGAAATGTATTTCAGAGCTTATGGGAGGCGAAAAAACCGTAAGCGAAACAATAGACAAAATATTTGAGGCAGTCAAGAAAAACTACGGCGTTTCAAAGGAAGATATCCTTTCGGAGAACCGCAAGAAAGAAATAGCAAACGCAAGACATATAGTCACATACCTCATATATTCGCTCACCGATATATCCTACCCAAAGCTTGCAAAGATAATGAACAAGAAGAACCACTCGGCGTGCGTAAGCTCCTGCCAGATTATGGAGGAGAGAATCAGAGAGGACGCGTCCTTCTCTGCCGAAATAAATTCGCTGAGAAAAGAAATCGAAAAAATGGGTTGATTATAAACTGTTCATAAATATGTCTGAATCCTGTTTAAAACCGAAAACGTGAAAAAAAGCAAAAAAGTTTTCAACAAACGGCACAAAATTTCAAACAGCTTTGCAGACAGAAAAAAACACCCAAAAAGGCTTTTCTTTAAAGGCTTTGCGGAGTTATCAACAGTTTTGACAGGAACTACTACTATAACTACTAAAATATATAAATACTATATATATCCCACCGTCCCGCGTGGGAGAAAGCGAGAAAATAATGAAAATAGTTTTCAACAAGCAGAAGATGGCAAACGCCGTTGCTCCCCTTATGTGCTGTGTAGATTCAAAGGGCACACTCAAGGCAGTTGAGGGAATACTCATCGAGGCAAGTCTTCCAGACACTGTGACACTTACCACCTTCGACATTGAAAAGGGAATGAGAATAACCTGCAATGCAGAGGTAATAGAAGAAGGCTCTTACATAGTCAACGCACAGAAATTCAATCAGACACTCAAGGTTATGGACAACGAGACTCTTACCCTCAGCATTGACGAAAAGTGTCACGCCGTTATAGAGTTCGGCAAATCGGTTCACACGATGAATGCGCTTCCCGGAAGCGACTTTCCCACAATTCCCGGATTTGAATCTGTAAACAGCTTTATCATCAGCCAGAGCATAGTTAAAGAGGTTCTCAACAAGGTTTCTTTCGCTATGGGAATAAACAACCAGAGATACGTTCTTGACGGCTGCTATTGCGTCGTAGAAGAAGGCAAGCTCACTATGGTTGCCTGCGACGGCTTCAAGCTTGCGAAATGCGAGAAATATATGGATATCGAAAACACGGGTACAGGTACCGTTAAACAGCTGGCACACGCTTTTATTATCCCGTATAAGACGGTAAACGAGCTTCAGAGACTTCTTTCAAGCGACGAGAACGCAAAGATGAAGGTCTACGTAACGCATAAGCACACAATCTTCCACTTCGGAGATATGGTGTTCTTCTCAAGAGTGGTTGACGGTTACTACATCGACTACGACAGAATGCTTATGAAAGAAGATAAAATATTTATGACCATCAGCAGAAATAAACTTCTTTCGGCACTTGAGAGAGCCTGCCTTATCACCGAGGAAAGAATAATAGGCGCCCTCAGAGCCAGCGTAAAGCTTGACCTGTCTGAAAATATTCTTAAGATTACCGCGGTATCGACGGCGGGAAGTACCTATGACGAGATTGACGTGGAGCAAAAAGGAGACGATATATTCATCGCCTTTAACAACAAATACCTTATCGACTGCGTAAGATCCTGCGGAGGCGAAAATCTTATGATTTCCATGTCCTCGCCCCACGCAAGTATAAATATAACCCCATACGATAAGGACGAAACCGTTGACGAGGTTTATATGCTCCTTCCCGTAAGACTTAACGATTAAGAGTAGAGAACGAAGGAAAAATCTAATTTTCTGAATAAAAATGATCTGTAACAAAGTAGAAATAAGAAATTTCAGAAATTCCGAATTTGCCGAGGTAGAATTTACCGACGGCGTAAACGTGCTTTTGGGCTCAAACGCCCAGGGAAAGACAAACCTGCTTGAGGCGGTTTATCTTGCCTGCACGTCAAAGAGCTTCAGAGCGTCAAACGACTCTCAGCTTATAAAATTCGGCAGCGACGGAGCCTTTGTGTCGGTGGATTTTACCGACACCAGAAAACAGAATATAACCTTCAGATATCAGCTTGGAAAACGCAGACAGATTGAGCTTAACAAAAACAAGGTAACGAAGATATCGGATATGATAGGCCGCTTTAAATGCGTGCTTTTCTGCCCCGAGCACCTTTCGCTTATCAAGGGAGCTCCGTCTGTCAGACGTGATTTTCTCGACTTTGCCATAAGCCAGCTTCGCCCTATGTACGTGGTTTCTCTCCAAAAGTACGAGAGAATACTTAAAGAGCGAAATACGTTGCTTAAAAACGCACTTGACGACAGAGCTACCTACGACAACACCATCGAATTCTGGAACGAACAACTCTGTCACGAGGCGGCGATAATATCCAGAATGAGAGAATCGTATATAAAGCAGGCAGAGGCGTATATGGCAGAGTGCTTTTTTGAGATGTCAAAGCGGACGGGACGTGAAAATGAGATTCCCACGCTTAAATATCTCGGCTCTTCAAAACAGGAAAGCTATGAGGATTTGCAGGTCACCAGAGACAATTATATGCGTCTCTTGCACGAAAGACCCGAGCGTGAGATATTTGCCGGGACAAGCCTCTACGGCGTCCACAGAGACGACGTGGAAATCTGCCTTGGCGATAAGTCGGCAAGAGATTTTGCCTCCCAGGGTCAGCAGCGTTCGCTGGCGCTCTGCTTAAAGCTTGCCGAGGGCGAGATAGTAAAGAAGGATTCGGGCGAATATCCCGTGTTCCTGCTTGACGACGTGCTTTCGGAGCTTGACGACGGCAGAAGAAAATATCTTATTGACGAGATAAAGGGCAAGCAGGTGATTATGACCTCTTGCGAAACCGAGTCGGAGCTTTATAAAAACGCTCACGTTATAAACGTCAAGGACGGGGTATATACGGTGGAAGTAAAGAGTAAATAAGTCGATTGATTATAAATTATAGTTTACCGCCTGGCCGGCGGGGGCGAATGCCTTCGGCGTTCACGTAATATAATTTGTGCGAACATATCCGTCGCACTCCGAAAAATGTCGGCTCAACACCTCCATTTTTCTTGTAACTGTTTCGTGAGGGCGGAT
>JAFTLM010000210.1 GCA_017455945.1 Clostridia bacterium
GGCTGCACAAGCCTTGTCGCTCACCGCAGTGAGCGAAACTCCCCAAACGGCGTTTTTCTTTTTGCGAACTTTTTCTTTTTGCGCCTTTGGCTTCAAAAAGAAAAAGTGGACTAACGGTTTGGATAGCTTTATTTCTGTAGGCTTACAGCGGTTTTATAAGGCACAATTCGGAACTCCGCTTTTCTTTGACACAAAAGGCGCAAAGAAAAGCTCCCAAAAGAAACGCCGAGTGCCTGCGGGCACAAGAGGTCGCTTTTTTGCAAAAAAGCTCCGCAAAAAAACTTTCTGGACTTGGCGAGTGCGAACACACCCCCCACCGCCAAACTATATTTATTTTCTATTTATTTCGTTTTACTTTTGAACACGAGTGAAGCCAGAAATCCGAAACAAATTGCGGCTGCTGTGCCTCCTGCGGCTGCTGACAATCCCCCGGTAAGTGCTCCCAAAAGCCCTTGCTTATCCACCGCCTCCCGCACGCCTTTGGATATCAGATACCCAAAGCCTGTAAGCGGAGTGGTTGCGCTTGCCCCCGCAAAATCAATCAGCGGCTTATAAACTCCAAATGCCCCCAATATCACTCCCGCTACCACATATCCTACAAGTATCCTTGCAGGAGTGAGCTTCGTTTTGTCTATCAAAATCTGAGCGACCACGCAAAACAGTCCGCCCACTATAAAAGCCCAAAGATAATTCATATTCTCTCCTATCTCGCAGTTCTTATATTCACAAGATGAGCTACGGCGGGGATCGCCTGCCCCTGCATTATACTCATCGGACTCATCATTGCCCCCGTCGCCATAAGCAACACGTTTCCAAGCTCTCCGCTTTCTATTTTGGGAAGCAGGTATGATGCGGTAACTGTAGCCGCACAACCGCACCCCGAGCCCCCTGCGTGCTTGTCCTGGGTGGCTTTGGAATATATAAGCATTCCGCAATCGGTATAATTGTTCCTTATATCTTTTCCCTCAGCAAGCATAATGTCGCAGAGTATTGCTCCGCCCTCATAGCCCAAGTCACCGCTGACAATAAGATCATAGTCTCTCGGTGAAGTCTCGCTCTCGGCAAAAAAACGAGACAGGGTATTTGCCGCCGCAGGTGCCATCGCGGCTCCCATATTCGAGGCGTCGTTTATTCCCTTTTCAACTACTATCCCCGGAAGTGCGGCACGAATCTTTGCTTTTCCGCCTTTTCCTATTATAAACGCCCCCGCTCCCGTCACCGTCCACTGTGCCGTGGGGCTTCTTTGCGCGCCGTATTCCACAGGGCTTCGGTACTGTCTTTCGGCACTGCAATAATGAGATGACACCACCACCGCGGTCTTTTCCGCATATCCCGCACTCTGATATACCGATGACAATATCAGCCCCTCAACCGACGTGGAGCAGGCTCCGTAAAGTCCGAAAAAAGGGATATCAAATTCAAGAAGCCCATACGCCGACGCAGTACACTGATTAAGCAGGTCGCCTGCGTAAAGTGCCCCTATACCGTCAACCCCAACCGACGCTTTTTTCAGCGCCAAAGACAGAGCACGCCTCTGCATTTCGCTCTCGGCTTTTTCCCAGGTATCGGTGCCAAAATAGTCGCTGTCGTCGTGCATATCAAAACAACTTCCAAGCGGTCCCTCATGCTCGTTTTTGCCGACCACAGTTGCCGCCGCTTCTATTCCCGAATTAAGTTCAATAATTCCCTTTGCCATCTCACACCTCCGCAATTTGATATTATTTTTTCATATTGGCGGGGATTTTATGCATAGGAGAAATAGGATGATAAATTATAGTTTTGCGGCGAGGGGTGTGTTCGCACTCGCCAAGTCCAGAAAGGTTTTTGCGGAGCTTTTTGCAAAAAGCGACCTCTTGTGCCCGCAGGCACTCGGCGTTTTCTTTGTGAGCTTTCTTTTGCGCCTATTGTGTCAAAAGAAAGCGGAGTTCCGAATTATGCCTTACAAAACCGCTGTAAGCCTACAGAAATAAAGCTATCCAAGCCGTTAGTCCACTTTTTCTTTTTGAAGCCAAAGGCGCAAAAAGAAAAAGTTCGCAAAAAGAAAA
>JAFTLM010000211.1 GCA_017455945.1 Clostridia bacterium
TACTCTTTTTTTAGGATTTCGTCGTAGAATTTTGAGTTTTTTTCTTGCATAAAAACCTCCTATTTGGCAAACTGTGAGTTGTAAAGCGAAGCGTAGAAACCGCCCTTTTGCATAAGCTCTGCGTGATTTCCTTGCTCTATTACGTTTCCGTCCTTAAATACCAGTATAACGTCGGCGTTCTGTATCGTGGAAAGACGGTGGGCGATAACAAAACAGGTGCGGTTTTTCATAAGCGAGTGCATCGCTTCCTGAATCTTTATCTCGGTGCGTGAGTCCACGTTTGATGTAGCCTCGTCAAGGATAAGGATAGGCGAATCGGCAAGCATTGCGCGGGCTATGGTGATAAGCTGCTTCTGCCCTTTGGAAATATTGACTCCGTCGTCCGAAAGAACGGTGTCGTAGCCGTCGGGAAGAGACTTGATGTAGGAGTGTATCTTCGCCGCCTTTGCCGCTTTTATTACCTCCTCCATAGTGGCGTTTTCTTTGCCGTAGGTGATGTTTTCAAATATTGTTCCGCAGAACAGCCAGGTTTCCTGGAGAACCATCGTGTAGGCACGTCTGAGACTGTCTCTCTTGGTAAAATATATGTCGTTGCCGTCTATTCTGATATCTCCGCTGTCGATGTCGTAAAACCGCATAAGCAGATTTATAATGGTGGTCTTTCCCGCACCCGTAGGCCCTACTATGGCTACCGTGTGGCCTTTGGGAACTGAGAGTGAAAGATTTTTTATGACTGTCTTTTCGGGAACGTATCCGAATTTTACGTTTTTGATATCAACCTCGCCCTTGACATCCGAAAGCTCTGCCGCATTTTCTTCGTCGGGCTTTTCAGTGGGCTCGTCAATAATGCGGAAAACTCTCTCGGCTGCCGCACAGGCAGACTGTATCTCGTGAAGAATGTTTGCAAATTCGTTTATGGGACCAGAGAATTTTCTTGAATACTGAACGAACGCCGAGATGTCACCAAGCCCTATTCTGAACAGATAGGGAAGTGCCGAGCCCATTTTTATGGTAAGCATAAGGAATATGCCGCCAAGCATGGTAACCAGCGAAATGGAAAGGTTGTTTATCGCGTTGACCATAGGTCCCATCATTGCCGATTGATATTCGGCGTTGTAGTAGGCATTTACAGCATCGCCGTTCTTTCGGTCGAAGCGGGAGATTATCTCTTCCTCTCTGTTGTACGCCTTTATGGTCTTGTGTCCCGAAAGCATTTCTTCAGCGTAGCCGTTAAGTTCTCCAAGCTTTGCCGAACGTGCACGGAAAAGCGGGCGTGTTTTTGCAGTCTTCCATTTGGCGAAAAGGATAGAGATAGGAACCGTGAAAACAAATACCGTTATCAGTATGGGGGAAATGATTATCATCATTACCAGTGAGCCTACTACGGTTACGATGCTTGACATTATCTGCAAAAGGTCGTGTGAAACCGAGGTGTTTACCACGTCGATATCGTAGGAAATATGGCTGATGATGTCACCCGTGGCGTGGGAGTCAAAGTAGCTTACGGGAAGCTCTGTAAGTCTGTCAAACACCTGTTTTCTCATAGTGTAAACTATTCGTTTGATAAGCGTTGTCATAATAAATGCCAACAGATAGGATAACGCCGCCGACAGAACGTAGCAGGCAGCCATAAGCGAACAGAATACCCAAACGGTAGTAAAGTCTACCTTGCCCGTTCCAAGTCCTATAGCGTCTATGGCTTTGCCCGAAAGCAACGGGGCGGCAAGTGCCAACAAATTTGAGGTAAGCATAACAACGAGAGCCGAAATTACCAGGAATTTCTGCTTGAACATATATCCGCCAATACGTTTTATTACCTCCAGCCTCGCTCCTTTTGTCTGGGGAGCCTCGGCGTATGAGCGAATTTTTCTCATCTGATTATTCAAGGAAGGCACCTCCCATCTGCGAATCGCTTATCTCTTTGTATATCTCACAGCTTTCAAGAAGCTGTCCGTGGGTTCCGATGCCGTTTATTTCGCCATCGTCAAGAACTATTATGAGGTCGGAATTCATAACCGAGCTTATGCGTTGAGCAACGATGATAACGGTGGTGTCACCGTCTTGCTCGGCAATGGCACGGCGGAGATTAAGGTCGGTCTTGTAGTCAAGCGCCGATGAGGAATCGTCAAGTATAAGTATCTCGGGGGAACCTGCCAAAGCGCGGGAGATAAGCAGACGTTGCTTTTGTCCGCCGCTTATGTTCGTACCTTTTGAGGTGACTTCGTGCTCAAAGCCTTCGGGAAATTCTTCAATAAAGCCGAGAGCTTGCGCGCGTCTTGCGGCATTTTTTATCTCATTAAAAGAGAGGTTGCGTCCAAAATCAATATTTTCTTTGACGGTGCCGTTGAAGATGAAATCGTTCTGCAAAGCCACACCGAACATAGAGTGAAGCTCGTCTGTCTCGATGGTTCTCACGTCTCTGCCGTTTATTCTTACGGCACCGTCGGTGACGTCGTAGAACCTCATAAGAAGCGATATAAGTGTTGTTTTTCCGCTTCCCGTAGCACCTATGATTCCAAGAGTTTGCCCCTTTTTCAGTTTAAAGGATATGTCGCGGAGAATCGGCTTGTCCTTGTGGTATCCGAAGGAAACCTTTTCAAAGGCAATATGAAAATCATCGGATGCGTCAGGATATTCGGCGGTTGAACAAGTACTTATCTCGTTTGCCATATCAATGACTTCTCCGATTCGATTTGCCGAGGCAATACCCTTGGAAGCAGCCATAAATATTCTTGAAAGCACCATCATTGATGTGGAAATGAGTGTAAAATACTGCATAAAAGCTATGATTTTTCCGGGCTGTGTAAGGTCGGCGTTCACTCTGTACGCTCCCAAAAGCACGACGCAGACAAGACCGAGGTTAAGGACAATTTGCATAATGGGATTTGAGAGGGCTGTAATGTATCCTACCTTCTTTTCTATTTTTACCAGCTCTATGTTGGCGTTGTCGAATCTTTTCTGCTCATAGTCTTTTTTTGAAAGAGCCTTAATAACTCTGATACCCTGCGAGTCTTCGCGGACAACGCGAACCATACCGTCCACGTTTTTTTGAACCTGAGCGTAAAGCGGAATCGTCTTTTTTGAATAAAAATATATGAATATTGCAAGAAGGGGAATAATAGCTATCATAACCGATGCCAGATATGCGTCGTGCATCAGAGTTATAAGTACGCCGCCCAACAGCAAAAGCGGAGCCCTGACGCCTATTCTCTGCATCATACCTATAAAGTGGTGAAGGTTATAGGTGTCAGAAGTAAGTCTCGATTCAAGACTGGGAATTGTTACCCTGTCCGCGTTTCGGCAGGAAAGGTGGAGCGACGCGTTAAAAAGGTCGTGTCTTATTTTTTCCGTGGCGTCGCGTGCGGTCTTTACCGAACGCCGATTTGCTATCACGTTGAAAAGCAACGCCATAGCGGCACAGACTATCATCATTCCGCCCCAAAATATTATTTCAAAAAGTA
>JAFTLM010000212.1 GCA_017455945.1 Clostridia bacterium
GCCACCACCACAAAGCCTTCTTTGGCGAATATTCTTTTGTTCTTGGGTTTAAATATCAACGCAGGGACAGACACCGCTATCAAAATCGCCATTGTCAGCAAAAACGGGAACACATTTTCCGAATACAGAAGTGCCACCGCCGCAGGCAACGCCATAAGTGCCGCCTCTATCAGCAATATCAACCCCAGCAAATATATTATCATTCGGTAATTCATCTCAAAATTTCCTTAATACTCTTTATCTGTTCTGTAGTGGTTACTATTATAACGGTATCTCCCTTTCTGATAACGTCATTACCCGTGGGAATTATTACCTTATCATCGTGTACTATACAAGCAATAAGGATTCCCTTCTCCAATTTAAGCTCTTTAAGCGGGATATCGGTAAGTGCGTCTATATTCTCTTTTATAAGAAATTCAAGTGCCTCAACCTTATCGTCCATAAGCTTATAGAGTGATTCTATCTCAGAGTCTCCGGTGCTTGCCATTGATCGAACAAATCGCAATATCTGAGATGCCGTGGAGGAATTTGGCGAAACAATTCCCTCAAGTCCCGCGCTCTTGAACAATTCAACGTAAGATACCGACTTTATCATCGTAATTATTTTATTGGCATTACAGCTCTTGGCATACATCGACACTATGGCGTTTTCCTCATCTTCCGAAGAAAGTGCGAGGAAAGCATCTATAGACTCAAGACCTTCTTCAAGCAGCACCTCCTGCTTGGTCATATCGTTGCAGACCACCGTACACCCATAATTTTCGGCAAGTGCTCTGCAAAGCTCTCTGTTCTTCTCCACGACCGTAGATTTTATCTTGCCTTGCTTGAGAAATTCCTCAAGGTAATACGTGGTTCTTCCGCCGCCGACAATAAGCACCTCTCTTACGGGATGCTTATACGCACCTATGGCTTTGAAAAATTTTGAAAGCTCCTCGTCGGGCACCGTAAAGCAAATAACGTCACCCGCTTTTATGCTGAAATAACCCGAAGGAATAATCGCCTCGCCTTCACGCAAAACCGCACAAATAAGAAACTTTATCTTCAGTTTGGATCTCAGGTCATTAAGAGAAATTCCGCATATGGGAGAGTCTTGTGCCACCACAAATTCTGCCATTTCAACTCTGCCTCGGCAAAAGCTGTCTATCTTTGTTGCAGACGGAAATCTGAGCGTTTTATATATTTCCTTTGCTACGGCAAGCTCGGGATTTATGGTAAGCGAAAGGTTCATGTCGCTTTGCATCAGTGACATAAGTTCGGAATACTCGGGGTTTCTGACACGTGCTACCGTGTTCTTGGTACCCAGCTTCTGTGCCGCCGCACAGCAAAGTATATTAAGCTCGTCCTCAGAGGTCACCGCAACGAGAAGGTCGGCTTTTTCGGCTCCCGCCTTTCGCAAAAGCCCTATATTGGCACCGTTACCCTCAAGTCCGACAACGTCACACTGGTTGGTAGTTTCGGCAATCGCTTCTCCGTCAAGGTCCACAAGCGTTATATCGTGCCCTTCTTCGGCAAGCTGTATACATATTGAAGCACCTACCGTACCGGCACCGACAATTACTATTTTCATAAAATACTCCTTTGTTTATCGGAAATTACACATATATTTTACCACAAATATGCAAATATTTCAATACCTATCTTCAAATTGCTTGACAATGGCATATTTAAAATATATTAAAAATCTCTTTTGCAAGATTTTTAATCTAATCAATCAAATATTGCATTTACAATCAAGCTTATGTGATGTAAAATTAGGGTGAAAGAGCTCTTTTGAAGGAGACGGCTATGAAAACCTTAATAAGAAATATCAATACGGTAACCCGCAATGGGATACTTGAAAACTCAATCTGCGTAATCGAAAACGGCATTATAAGCTATATTGGCAAAGATATACAAAAATGCGAAAACGAAACAGACGGCAAAAACGGCTATCTTTTGCCGGGTTTTATTGACCTGCACTGTCACGGCGGAGACGGCTTTGACTTTATGGACGCTGACACGGACGGAATGAAGAGAATCGCCGACTACCATCTTTTGCACGGCACAACGACAATGCTGGCTACCACCATTGCCGACACCCACGAAGCCAC
>JAFTLM010000213.1 GCA_017455945.1 Clostridia bacterium
AATAAGATTTTTATACCCTATTTCATTTTTGCACAACAAAACAAGGTGGTCAGTATGGTTATCGGTTTCGTTTGCCTTACTTAATCTCGATTTACGTGCTACGTACACCTCACAGCCTATAATCGGTTTTATATTATTTTCACGGCAGGCACGGTAAAACGCCACCGCTCCGTACATTACGCCGTGGTCTGTTATTGCTACAGCCTTATGACCGCACTCAGCCGCTCTTTTGGGAATATCGGCTATTCGGCAGGCACCGTCAAGAAGACTGTATTCGGTATGCAAATGGAGGTGTACAAAGTCCGACATAATTTTTCCTTTCGATTTTACTTTATTTTTTCAGCTTCCGCTACCAATTTCTCAAGCCTATGATTTAAACCCGATTTGGATATTGGCGGAACGTGCAGTGCCGCAAGCTCGGCAAGCGAAATGTCATCATTTGCCAAGCGAAGCTCGGCTGTCATTTTCAGATCATCGGGCAAAAATTCAAATCGTTCATGTGCTTTCAGCTTCTGTATGGCGGCTATTTGTTTGCCCGTTGCGTTAACCGAGCGCGAAATGTTGGTTGCCACAAAATTGGTGGCACGGTTTTCATTGTTTCGTATATCTCGTTCTATCTTTGAATTTATTATTTCAAATGCAATATTATTTGCGCCTATTTTGGCGAACAGCTCTTCGATATCGCTTTCTTTTTTATAGTAAAGTCCTATTTTTTTGCCTCTGACAATTCTTCTTGCGGGGACTCCCATATCAGCCAACATAGCGTCAAGCTTTTCGGCTCTGAGAGCATCAGACAAAGAAAACTCAGCGTGAAATGATTTCTGAGGGTCATTGACAGTGCCGATTGCCAAAAATATTCCTTTAAGAAAATTTTGCTCACAGAACCCACATTTAAGAGGAACAGGCTTAAGTAGTTCTTCTCCTTCTCTGCCGTAGTCCTTAACAAGATTTATAAGCGGTTTGGATTCACAGGTAAGAACAAAACGCTCTCTTCCGCACATCACTTTTCTTGCTATTTCACATTCTTTGGCGAACAGCTCACGCACGCATATGGCTGTAACCGTTGCTATTTCTCCCGACTCATAGGTTGCCGAAAGCTTACCGTCAACAATATCGGCGGCGATCAAAAGTCCGGAAAGTAAGGATCTTCTGCAACATTTTGATTTTATATTCTGAATAACAAGTTCATTTTTTGAGTCGCTTGAAAAAGACATCTGTTACTCCTTAATTTTCAGCAAGCTTGTATTTTGTAGTGACAAGCTCAAAATTTTTCATCATTCCGGGGGTAATAATTATATGTTCGTCGGTAATAATCATCATCTCAAATTCTATTACTCCCGAAGAGTAAAGCTCCATAGCTTTTTCGATATCCATAACGAAGATAGCGGTTGACAGCGCGTCTGCCACAGCAGCACTTTCGCAAACCACCGCTACGCTGTGAGTTCCGTTTGACACGGGATAACCGCTGTAAGGGTTGATAATATGATTATAGGTTTTATCGTTTATAGTATAAAATCTTTCATAGTCGCCCGAAACCGAAAGCGACTGATCTCTCATAGTCAAATAACCTGCTGTTTCGCCGCTGTTATCCGGAGTTCTTACAGCAATTTTGAAATCGCGGTCGCCAAACACAGAAACCGTACTTACGAAACTGACCATACCGACCGAAACGCCGTTGTCCTTCAGGATCTGCACCATTTTGTCTGCCGCATAGCCTTTTCCTATAGCACCAAACTCAAATTTTGCACCGCCGTTTTTAAACAAAGTACCGTCTGATTTATATATTTCCGTATTGTGAATGGCAGAAATTTGTTCAGAAAGCTCCTCGTCTCCGGGGAGTCTTTGTTCCGTCTCGCACTTTTCCCAAAGCTCCACCAACCCTCCGCTCATCGGTTCAAAAGCTCCGTCTGTAATTTCAGCTATTTCCAAGGAAATGTTCAAAATCTCATCAAGTGTATCATTTAAGTCTGTACTTGACGTATCGGTTGCATTAAGGGTATAAATCGGTGAATTTGAGAGAGTTTTGGATATTATTTTTTCAATATCGTTTGCTATCCGTTCAGCCGAACTTGTCGCATCTTTTCGACCGTTATATACACGAACCTCCGCAAAAGTATCCATAGAAAAAAAGGTATGGCTCTCATATTCGTTCTTGGAAGAACAAGAAACGAGGCAAAGCATTGCAAGCAATATAAGAAAAAGTTTCTTCATTTGAGCTCCTTTATACGCTGTATTTTCGGATAAACAAAATTAACAAGTGCACCGCACAAGCCACCGAAAACAACAGATGCTATCAACAAAACAGGCAAATACGACGTTACTATATTAACGCCAAAGAAAACGGTGGCAAAAATAACTTGTCCGACGTTATGAGAAGCCGCCGAGATGATCGACGCCCCCACAAAACTGAACCTACCGTCACACCACTTTTTCAAAATGGCAAGAGAAATAAGCGAAAACAAGCCGCCTCCCAGAGAAAACCAGATGCTGACAGGGTTGCCAAAAAGCAATCCCATTATAAATATTCTCAAAACCGAAACAGCTACGGCATCTACCCAAGAAATTGCCCAAACCGCAAGCATAATAACCACGTTGGCAAGTCCCAGCTTGAACGCGGGCAACGGCAAAAAGATATTTAATGGCAAAATCGCCTCCACGTAGGAAAAGATAAGAGCCACAGCAAGCAGGAGTGCATCGAGCACGAATCTTTTTATTTTATCCGACTGCATAGTCAACGCCCTCCGTTTCTCCGATCAGCTCAATGCTTACAAGAGCCGGAGCACAAACTATAATTTCTCCGCCGTGAGATATTTTACCGCTGTTTACACACACCTTATCTGCACAGGTAGAAGAAGATACAAACACTTCCCTGTCAACAATTTTGACGGTCAGGGAATGACCGTTTGAATCTATTGTATACTCTTTGTTTTCCGAAAGTGAATATACTTGTTTGCTTTTTTCGGTTGTTATTCTTACGTAATCTGAATTTTCGCCAAACAAAAGAGACAGGAAAAAAAGCACAACGGCAAGAAGCAACACCACGCCGCCGGCGATAAAGTCTTTCAAACAAACCTCTTTTTTCATTCTTACAGTTCTCCAAATATAATAATCTATTATAATTATAGCACTTTTTTTGATAATTTCAATACGTTATAAGAAACTAAATTATTTTTTTGTGTTTTTTTCAAAAAACTATTGACAAATCAAACAGAAAGTGATATAATACCAAAGGTTCTTGCGGGAGTGGCGGAACTGGCAGACGCGCACGTTTGAGGGGCGTGTGGTGAGAATCGTACGGGTTCAATTCCCGTCTCCCGCACCAAGAAAAAAGAGAGATACATCGTATCTCTCTTTTTTCTTGCTATGGAAATAAAATGAATGAAAACAAACTCAGGAG
>JAFTLM010000214.1 GCA_017455945.1 Clostridia bacterium
AGTGAAGATGATAGAGCAACTGAGAGCCGAGTACTGCTTCGGCGAAAACAGCCCCCTTGTGTGCGACGAGAAAGGCGGTTACACCAAGCCTGAGGTGTTCCGAAGAAGATACCACCGCCTACTCGAAGGTGCAGGGATAGAAAGCAAAGGCTTGCACTCGCTCCGTCATACCTTCGCCACCAATCTGGTCAACGGCATAAAGCAAGCCGACGGAACTGTGAAAGCCCTAACCGTCAAACAAGTAGCCGATTTACTCGGTCACTCAACAACACAAGTTACCGAGATGTATTATGTGAAGAAAGACACAAGTATGCTCAATGGCATAACAAACGACTTCTGCCTATAAGGGTGCAAAAATTGAGTCGGAGGAAACAAAGAGAAAGCGACCGCAGGAAAAGTGAACCTGTGGTCGCGGTTTTTGATGCTTTTTTGGTGCTGCGCCCTTTTTCCTAAAGTTCCGTGATGCTTTTTTGATGCTGTACCAAACGGAATTATTGGAGCGAATGGTATGGTGATGCTTTTCTGTCTGTAAAATTTTACCTTTTCACTTTTCACTATTACCTATTTCTTTCCAAAAATCCGAGCCAAACGGTGATAAAAGTGAAAAGTTAAGAGTGAATAGTGAAAAAGTAAAAATACTCGCCCAACATGAGAGAGGATTTTTTGCAGGGGCAGGAGGATTCGAACCCGCGACCCACGGTTTTGGAGTGGCTCTAAAGGCTTGCGAAGCCTTGATTTTCCTCGCTTTTTCGCCCGTTTCAGAGCCTTTTTCTCGCAAGACCGTGTGTCGCAATTATGTCTGAAAATTTTTGATGCTTTTTTGATACTCTTCACGCCTCAAAAATTGCATCGGAGGAAACAAAGAAAATGGAATTAAATAATTATTGCCAATGGGGTTGACAAATCTTTTCTTTTATGGTATAATCCGATTTGAACAGAATATGTCTCGCAGTTTGGTTCCGCTTTATGCGGATCAGGGGGAAGTTCGGTGCAAGTCCGTCGCAACCATCATTACCGTAATTGAATGCCACGCGTTCATAAGTCGGAATACTCACCAAGCACAAGCGAAGGTACGTGCATGTATCGCACAACGTTTTTGGATATGAAAAGCGTAGCCGTTTTCGTCAAGTGTTGGGAGTACTATGCCCATCTATGCTGACAAGATAGCTACGCTTTTACTGTTTTTTGCAGTAAAAGCGTTTTTTGTATTCTCGGAGGTCTTATGTCAGATAAGAAATATAAAAAGGAAGATTGTATCCTTCTTTTGAAAAACAAATATAAAGAATTACAAGCAAAGGGGCTTTCCCGTTATCCGCAACGCTCGGATTTTGAAGAGCGCGAGGTCGTAGCCATCAAAGCCTTTCTCGGTCCGTGGCCGCGCGCTCTTGAAGCGGCAGGTGTCAAGCCTCCGCGTGAGGTCGACCGAAAGACGCTCAACAAAGAAAAGCGCATCCGCGCCAAGCGCGCCAAGATTGACGCGATGAAAAAAGACCAATAAGATATTACCGCACTTGTTGCGTTAATATAATTGTACGGATCGAAAAGTTGTAAACTGAATAGGTCAAGGAAATTCGGTACGAATCCGAAACAACCCCCATTTCCGTGTTTGCCGCGGCTGTGCCGCAGAGCATAAGTCGGGAACCTGTCCGTACATAAAAGTTGAACACATCCTTGGGAGAGGAGCGTGTGTTCGGAGGCTGCCAATAGGCGGTACTTTTCCGGCACGCTCTTTTTTGCTTTTGCCGGGCAAAATGAAAGGAGGACAACATCCTAAAATCTCTCTCAATCAACGACCAATAACACACGGGCAATACACGCATACAAAAGAAAGGAATTGTGTTATGAAAACAACAAAAAAGAGTATGACAATGAAAATTGTCAGCATAATGCTTTCGATTATTATGATCGCAGGTATTCTTCCGATTGCTGTTTTTGCAACGGAACCGTCAGACACCGCAGAATATGTGTATATTTCAGTAAGCTATGATGATAAATTCAAAGAGGACAAAAACGGCAAGCCTATGGCGTTTGTTCCCGTATCATTCGAAGAACTTGAAGCAGTTGATTTGAATGATTATAATTTGTCGGAGTATCTGTATGACGAGGACGGTGACGGAACTTATGAGATCACGGCATTACAGCTCATAATTTACGCACACGAGGAGCTGTACGGTGGTGATTTCAGCGAAGTTACTTTTACGGGAGCTCCCGGAAGCTCTTACTTCGAGGGCGGACTTTTTGGACAGGACGAAAATCTCAACTATTATTTGAACGGTCAATATCCTCTTGCGGGCTCGGGTTGGGGCGCGACCTCGGATCAGATTGTGCTTGAGCCGGGTGACGTGATCAGCCTTGCCGGCTTTACAAGTTGGGATTTCTATCAGGATTCCGGATACGGCTTCCATTACTTTGCCGATGGCGAGGGCAATATGACCCACAAATACACCGCCGAGGCAGGCGTAGCTTGCGACATCAAGCTTATAAAAGGCTCGAAGGACTACGAATACAACTCGGTTTTCTTTGACGTTCCCGACTATACCGTTTATTACGGAACAGAGCTTTATAGCGAAACAGGCAGTGTAAGCACCGACTCAAACGCTTGCGCCTCTATTACCTTCCCCACGGCAGGTACGTGGTATCTGTGGGCTGACGGCGGATACGGTGTCGAGTATCCCGACTCTATCGTTTCCGCTCCCGGTTACGCGGAAGTGACCGTTACCGCCACGGAAACCGAAGAGCCACGCGAGGCACAGGATGTGTCCGAGGTTCTTGACGCAACTCTGGCACAGCTTGCCGCAACCGTTACTGCGCCCGCTTTTGGTACAGACGCAGGTGAATGGACCGTGCTTTCACTTGCTCGCGGCAATTATTACGCAAAGGACAACAAATATTTCACCGATTACTACGACCGCATTGTTGAAACGGTAAACACAACTGCAGCTTCGGTCAATATGAACGGCGCGCTTCACAAGAACAAGTCTACCGAAAATTCACGCCTTATCGTGGCACTTTCGGCGCTCGGCAAGGACGCTACGGCGGTTGGTGACTGGAACCTGGTTGAGGCTTACAGCGCAAACGGTATGGATTGGATCAAAAAGCAAGGGCTTAACGGTACAATCTGGGCACTGATCGCGCTTGATTCCAATAATTACGCAACCTCTGACGCTACGATTCGTCAGCAGTGCGTGGATGCCATTTTGGCGGCACAACACAACGACGGCGGTTGGGCATTGCAGGCAAACAAGGATTACGCTTCAGACCCCGACGTAACGGGAATGGCTCTGACGGCTTTGTATCCTTATCGCGATCAGGAAGCGGTTGCATCAGCTTGTGAGACGGCATTTGAGTGCCTTTCCGAGATGCAGCACGAAAACGGAACCTTTGCTTCGGGTGGCTCGGAATGTGCCGAGAGCTGTGCTTGGGTCATCGTTTCCTGCACAACTTGGGGCATCAATCCCGACACCGACAGCCGCTTTATTAAGAACGGCAACTCCGTAGTAGACGGATTGCTTACTCATTACTTGGAGGACGAGGCTAAGTTCCAGCATATTGTAGGTGCAGGAAGCAACGCTATGGCGACAGACCAGAGCTGTTACGCGCTTGTGGCTTACGACAGATTTATCAACAACAACAAAGCACTTTTCGATTACAGCGACGTAACCTTTTCTGCGTCAACCTACAATTATTCGGCAACACTCGGATTGCCCGAAAACGTTGAAAATATTGATGGCGCTATCTTTAACGGCGTTGTAAGCATAAACGGTTGGGATAACGAAGCGGGCTATAAGCTTATTGATATGGTTGTTTCTGTTCCCGCAGGTGTTTCGGTTACAAACGTTACCGCAGGCGACCGACTTGAGGGCGGTGCGCTCAGCTACAATTTGGCAGACGGAAAGCTTCGCGTGGTTTATTTTGATTCTAACGAGAACAGCGACATTACGGTTGAAGGAACTTCATTTCCCACCGCGCTGTTTAATATCACCTTCGGCGTTCCGTCGGCTATGGGCGGAAAGCTTGATATTTCGGTTGACGAAATGTCAATCAAGTCAAGCTCGGACTCTTCCGATTCCGATTCAATAGAAAAGATAAACCTAAACAACGCCAAAGGAAACGTAACAGTCACAGAGCAAGAAGCAGAGCCGACTTTCAGCGCGGGAGTTCTTTATACGGGTGACGGCGTTGATCTGATTCCCGCAAGCAAAAAAGCCGTTGCGGTAAGCGCAACAAATCTTGCGGGAACAAATAAGCTTATTTACAACGACGGAACAAACACCATAGAGCTCAAATACAGCACCGATATATCGGAAAAGCTGGGTGTTGCGACTTACATCGCTCTTGTGGATTCTGCGATTGCTATCGCTGATTTTGAAAACGCGGACTATTATACTGTCGGAGACACAAGCGACAGCGTTACGTTCGGTGATATTAACGGTGACGGCGTTATTAACGCGCAGGATGCTCTTGCCGCAGTTGATATGTGGCTCCGCAAGGGTGATGCTCCCACCGATGGCGATATTCTTACCGCCAACGTAAACGGTGACGGTCGAATTGACACCTACGATGCCCTTGGCATTGTGGAAGCCTTCGTTTACGGTGACAGCGAATATGCGGTAGTAACAAAGGCAACTACAATTTTTAACTGAGTTTAATATACGGTGAGCAGGAGCTGTCTCCTGCTCGCCACACTTTGTAAAGAGGGAGATAAATATGGCTGATTGGCTGAAAAGGAACAAAAAAATATGCTTTATCGCAGGAAGTGCTATTCTTATATGTGCCGTCATTCTTTGCATTTTTTCGGTTTCGGAAGACGTTGAAAAACAAAACAGCGATATGCCCACTTTGATTGTGGAAACTCCGCAGAAATTAAGCGTGTCAGCCACAGACACCTTCACGCTTGACGTAAGCATATCCTCGCTTGGCGAGGCGGTTTATCCCGCCGCGAGTATGAGTATCGCATTTGATGCCTCACGCCTTGAATTTCTCGGTGTAGAGGAAGGAAACGTGTTTATCAAGAGCGACAATACCTCGGGGCAAACGCTTCCTGAATGGAATTATAACACCGACACCTGCAACAAATCGGGGCTTATAAACATAATGTATCTCGATATGACGGGCGGTAAATACGCCTTTTCAAGAAGTCTGCTTGCAGATGATAGCAACGTGGTGCTTCGCCTGAAATTCAGACTTTGCGGAAGTGCTCGCGCGGGCGACGTGTGCGACCTCATTGTAGAGGATGCCGTGTTCGCCGCCTCAGATGAAACGCAGAGCCTTGCGATGACGAGCAATACCTTGACCGTGAAAAACGGAAAGCTTGTGATTGGAGAATGATGATGAAACGCTTAATACCGATATTACTTATATTATCGCTTCTTCTGTCGTTGTTTTCCTGTGGAGGCAATTATGCCGAAGTGGATCTGAGGCAGCCCGTACCTCTGTCCGAGGACGGTATTGTAGAAAAAGAACTCCTTGAGAAGATCAAGAACGAAAACGCCATTGCAACCTTTACGGGAACATCCGGCGGACTGAATTATGAATGGACGATATTTGGCAGCGATCTC
>JAFTLM010000215.1 GCA_017455945.1 Clostridia bacterium
AGCCAGGTTTTGATACGCTTTACTCTGGAGCATATCTGCTCAACACGACCCGTGAACTCGGGGCCGAAAACTATGAAATCCGAATCCGAGAGGTCAAGGCAGTATTTTATCTCGTCCGCCGCGTAACGGTAGTTGAGGGGAACTGCCATAGCTCCTGTTTTGAGGATGCCGAAGTAAATGGGAAGCCACTCGATGCAGTTCATAAGGAGGATAGCAACCTTGTCGCCCTTCTTTACGCCTCTGGTGAGAAGCAGATTAGCAAAGCGGTTTGCTTTCTTGTTGAACTCGCCCCAGGTTATTTCCTTGCGGTATGCCTCGTTGGGATTTGATTCGATAAGCGAGTATTCACGCCACGTCATACGTGACTGATTTTCAAGCTGGGGATTTATTTCCACCAAGCTGACGTCGGTGGGGTAAAAATCCGCGTTTTTTTGCAAAATTTCGGTAATTGGCATTTAATTATTTCCTTTCCATAAAAACTCATAAAGTCAAAGGCACGGAAATGACCACACCTTTGACTGTGTTTTCTGTATTAATCACCAAGCGATTCCTTGGATTTTACGGTAACGTCCTTCTGATAGCATTCAAACATTGCCTCCACGTTTTCCTTTTTCTGTTTTGGAGTGAAAATGCTGACTATGGGAACTATCACAAGACCGCCAAGCATAGCGATAACGCCGCTGTTAATGGGCGACTGAAGGATTTCGGGGAAGTATGCTCTGAACAGCATATTTGCAACCATAAGTCCCGCACCGAAGATGAAGCTTGCCCAGCACGCTGCCTTCGTAATCTTCTTGGAGTAGAGACCGAGAAGGAAGGGAGCAAGGAATGCACCTGCAAGTGCACCCCAGGATATACCCATCATATCGGCTATGTAACCGAGCTTATCTTTGTTGATAGCAATGACAGCCGAGATAACGATGAATACAACGATAAGTACACGCATAATGAATACCTGCTTTTTCTCGGACATCTTCTTCACGATGTGACCCTTTATCATATCAAGGGTAAGCGTGGAGGAAGAGGCGAGAACCAGCGAGGAGAGGGTGGACATTGATGCCGAAAGTACGAGCACGATAACCACCGCAATGACTATAGTCGGTAGATTTTCAAGCATTGTGGGAATAATGGCGTCAAAGCCGCCCGAGGGAGCACCGTTTACCTCGCCAAGCTTGCTTGAGAAAAGTCTGCCAAATCCGCCAAGGAAGTAGCAACCGCCCGCAACGATAAGTGCGAAGACAGTGGAGATAATAGTTCCCTTATTAATATCCTTTTCGCTCTTGATGGCGTAGAACTTCTGAACCATCTGAGGAAGTCCCCAGGTGCCGAGAGAGGTAAGAATGACCACGAAAAGAAGATTCAAGGGGTCTGGACCGAAGAAGGAGTTGAACGCACCGGGGGCTGTTCCGTCTACCTCAACCTTCGCAAGCCCGTTGAGAGCCTCGATAAATCCGCCCTGCGTGTTAAGCACCGCCGCAATAACAAGCACAATTCCGACAAGCATAATGACACCCTGGATAAAGTCGTTTATAGCCGTAGCCATATATCCGCCTGCGATAACGTAGATTCCCGTAAGAACTGCCATAACTATAACGCAAATATTGTAGCTGATTCCCGGAAACGCCATTGAGAAAAGACGTGACAGTCCGTTGTAAAGCGAAGCGGTGTAGGGAATAAGGAAGATAAATACAAGCACAGATGCCGCTATTTTAAGAGCGGGACTTTCAAAACGCTTTCCGAAAAATTCGGGCATAGTAGCCGTACCCAGATGCTGGCTCATAAGTCTTGTGCGGCGTCCGAGGACTACCCACGCAAGAAGCGAACCGAGAATCGCGTTGCCGATACCTATCCACGTAGAGGCAATTCCGAATTTCCAACCAAATTGACCCGCATAACCCACAAAGATAACTGCGGAGAAGTATGATGTGCCGTAAGCAAACGCCGTAAGCCAGGGACCAACCGAGCGACCGCCGAGAACAAAGCCGGCAACGTCGGTAGAGTTCTTTCTGCAGTACAGACCGACACCGACCATAATTCCAAAGAAGACGACTAACAAACCGATTTTCAATACCATATCCATTGAAAATACCACCTTTCTTTTGGGGCAATAAAAAACGCCCCTGAATTTTAATTCAGAGGACGAGAAATATTCCCGTGGTACCACCTCAGTTCGCCGATTTCTTACGGAATCGACCTTGACGGGTGCAATTACACCCCTGTCCTGTAACGGGAACGCCCGTGGCAGCCTACCGGGAAATGAGCTTTCGGTGCCCTGCTCGCAGAAGGTATTCGTTCGCACTTTTGCCATTGTCTCGCATCAACCGACAACTTTCTGTAGGCTACGTGGGAGCTACTTGTTTCTGCTCAAACGCATTTTATGTGCATATTTTATCACACTAAAGCGATAAAGTCAAGAGGGTTTCGAAAAAAATTTTGAGCTTTTTGGATTTTTTGAAAATTTTTTATTGCATTTTGTTATAAGATTGACAAATTTTCGGTTTGGTGGTAAAATTGTAAAGTAATGCAGAGATAAATTATAGTTTAGCGGCGAGGGGTGTGTTTGCACCGCACCCATAAGAGCCCCCACGCCAGTGGGTGCGAGTCAAGGCTGCATAAGCCTTGTCGCTCACCGCAGTGAGCGAAACTTTCCAAACGGCATTTTTCTTTTTGCGAACTTTTTCTTTTTGTGCCTTTTATGGCAAAAAGAAAAAGTGGACTAACGGTTTGGATAGCTTTCTTTCAGTAGGTTTACAGCGGTTTTGTAAGGCACAATTCGGAAATCCGCTTTTCTTTGACACAAAAGGCGCAAAGAAAAGCTCACAAAAGAAACGCCGAGTGCCTGCGGGCACAAGAGGTCGCTTTTTG
>JAFTLM010000216.1 GCA_017455945.1 Clostridia bacterium
CGCCTGCCGACGTATAGAACACAATAGGAATGGCGCGTTCAACCTATCGCGACCAAATCGCCATTTTGATAAGCAAAGGATATCTTGTACCCTCTCACGGAAATACGTTTGAATTCCATGAGAAACCACAGATAAAAAACCATGCGAATAGCTTGGCGGCAACCGTCAAAGATGATAAAAATGCACGATTGCCGCTATCTGATTAAATTAAACCGCCAATATTGTTACGGCGGAGGACATAGAAATAAATAATAAAGAAATCCCAAATAAAGAATAATAAATATCGTCAGCCCCCATTAGAGCATAGGAATAAAACAGACGGCAAATCCACCATGGAAATTGCCGTCTTATTCTATCGCGCACAATCGTTGAAACCGCAATGCTTAAAAATTTTCGTCTTTGGGATTTTTATTTGCCGCGCAAAACGCAAAAAAGAGGGCGCGTCTGGTTTTTTCCCAATACACAGCCCCCCGTCCAATAAACAGTTGTTATCGTGAACACCTGCGCGCGTCCCAAAAGACGGCAAAAAGCCGCCTAAAAAGCCCTGTTTCTGTTCAGTAAATTCAACCTACCTTTTGGTGAACACTCAATCTTCTTTCTTGTATTCTACAATGTCACCAACGTCACACCCCAGCAGGGCGCAGATGGTGTCTATCGTTGCCCAAGACACAAGCTGTCCCTCTCTGATTTTTTGTATAGTTGCCTCCCCGATAAGCTTTTCTTTTCTCAATCGCGAAGTGTTGTATCCTGCTTCTTTGAGTGATTTCAACACATCAATTTTATACTTAACCGCCATTCGTTTCCCTCTCTTCTGGATATTTTCTGACAGAATACATTATATCACAAAATTACACCAAATACAAGTGTACAATTTACACAAATATTTAGTGTAAATTTTGGTTACTTTACCTATTGATTTACACTTGATTTTGGTATATAATATATACAGATAAGGACAGCAAGTCCTAAAAAAGAAAGGAAGAAAACAAAATGTCACAGAACGAAATCATCAGCAAAATCGAACAGCTCAAAGAATGGGAAGCAATCCTTGAGGAAGCGCAGGCGGAAGCCGATGCAATCCGCGACAGTATCAAGCAGGAAATGCTTACAGAGGGCACGGAAGAGCTTTGCGTGGGCGCGTACATAGTAAGGTGGACGTCGGTATTATCAAACCGCTTCGACAGTACCGCTTTCAAAAAGGAACACGCAGACCTCTACAAAACATTTACAAAGCAAGTTGCAAGTAAGCGGTTCAGCATTGCTTAAAAAGAAAAGCCCTTTTCCAAAGTGCCTGCCAGCCGAACGGAAAAGAGCCTACCACACAATAGTGGGCGTGTCTATTATAACACGCCCACTCCCAAAAATCAATAGACAAAGGAAAAATTGATATGAAAGAGTTGACAAGTTATAACAGAGTTGCAGGATATCTTAATAAAGTTTTTGATTTACTCAATACAGAGTTTTTTGAAAATGCACTTTCAAGACCGACAATAACAATACAAAGCACGCCAAAAGCCTACGGTCATTTCTCCCTCTCGGATGATACGTGGATATCAAAGCTGGGCGGCACGCACGAAATAAACATCGGCGCAGGAACGCTGTCAAGACCGATTGAGGAAATATGCGCGACAATGCTCCACGAAATGATACATTTCTATAACTACACAAACGGCGTACAAGATTGCAGTCGCGGCAATACCTACCACAATAAAAGATTCAAGGAAGCCGCCGAAGCCCACGGATTAACAGTAACACACAGCGACAAATACGGCTGGTCGCATACGTCACCAACAGAAAAGCTGATTGATTTTGTAATAGAAAATCAGCTTGCCGATATTCTGATAAACCGCAATGAAGCTACTGGATTTTACATAGGCAAAACTGGAACGCACAACGGCGGCGCAGGCATAGACAAAACGCCGCGCACGTCAAGCACTCGCAAATATATCTGCCCTGCTTGCCGAATGAGTGTACGCGCCACGCGAACAGTCCGAATTGCTTGCATTGATTGCAACGAACAAATGATTGAAGTGTAGATTTCAAAAACAGGGCGGCTGACAATAGCCGCCCTCTCAAAAGGAGAACTTATGATTTACGGATATGCAAGATGTTCCACCAACGAACACAAACAAGATATAAACCGCCAGATACGCGAATTAAAGGCGGCAGGAGCTGAGGATATATTCCTTGAGTATGAACACGGCGATAGCAAGGTTAAAAGCCAACAGAGCGCAATGCTTGACCGCGCGCAGGCTGGTGATACCATTGTCACCCTTGAAGTGCCGCGACTGGCACGAAGCACCCAACAGCTTTGCGAGATTATAGACTGCATAAGGACGATGAATTTGCGGCTGGTGATTGTGGGAAGTATAACACTTGATTGCCGCCAAGGTCAAACAGACCCCATGAGCGAAGCCTTTTTGCAAATGGCAGGCGTGTTCAGTCAGCTTGAACTGGCAATGATACGCGCCAGAGTTCGCTCTGGTATGGCAAACGCAAAAGCCAAAGGCGCGCGAATCGGACGCCCGAAAGTGACCGCCGACGATATCCCTTCCGTCTTTTTGCGCCACTACCCCTCATTCAAGGCAGGAAATCTGAATATATCAGACCTCGCCAGACTTTGCGACTTGAGCAGAACCACGGTTTATAAATATATAGAGCTTTTGGAACATCATTGATTATGAAAAAGCTGACCGCCAAAGAATAGCAGTCAGCTTTTTGTTATGCAATTCCAAAATACTTTTCAAAGAATGCTTTGAGCTTTTCGATAACGCCCTGCTTCTTTGCGGCTCTGTTGCCACCACCAAAACGCGATACAGGCGGCATCAGCTTGTCGATATCCGTGCCTGTAGTTTTGACAACACCATCGCGGAAAGCATTTTCAATATACTTTCGCGTTTCTTCTTCTTTGAGCTTTTCATCAACAATAAGTGCGGAAAGGTCTGTTTCCTTTTGTTTGATAACAAACTTCTTCCAATCGTTATTAACATCTGTTTGAGTATTGATTGTTGCAATAAAGCCTTCAATAAGCTCTTTTTTAGAGCGAAGCTCAATGCTGGATTTAATTGCTCTGTCAATGGCAACCAGAATTTCTTTGTCCTCGCAGTTGGATTTGTGATACTTGGCTACAAGCATCAAGATGTAGTCAATATTAACTTCAATCTGCTTTACAAGCTCCATTTCAAAAACAATATCATCGTCAATGTTTTCGGCTTGGGCTTTGGGTCTGAACTCAAGATACAGGTCGTTGTAAATACCTGTGTAATCCTGCATATCAATCGGTGAAAGAATTTCGTTCCCAGCGAAATCATCAAAGGTCGAAAGAATATTGCGAAGCCTTAAAATATTACCAAAGGACATAATAAAGTCTTTCTTCGCGCTTTCACCCAGAATATCAACGCCCAAAGGATATTTTTGAATAAGCTCTGCAATTCGTTCCTCGTATCCCTTCTGATGTTTGCCGTTTTCATCGTCGTGACCGTAATAATAATCATTATACGATTTCATCAAAACAATACCAGAAGCGTTCTTGTCACCAAATAAGGCAATGGCATCGTCGGTTTCTTTCTGAAGATTTCTGAAACAAACAATGTTGCCAAAAGTCTTGACAGAGTTAAGTATTCTGTTTGTTCTGGAAAAGGATTGAATAAGTCCGTGTTGCTTCAAGTTTTTATCCACCCAAAGAGTATTAAGGGTAGTGGCATCAAAGCCAGTGAGAAACATATTAACAACAATAAGCAAATCAATCTCGCGATTCTTCATACGCAACGACAGGTCTTTGTAATAGTTGGGAAACTTGTCGCTTGAAGTGTCGTAAGCCGTGTTAAAGGTTTCGTTGTAGTCCTTTATAGCAGTTTCGAGGAACTCGCGCGAGGTCAAATCAAGACCGTCGGTGTTGTCGCTTTCTTCATCGTCAATAAATCCGTCTGGATCATCTTCATTTTGCCCGTAGCTGTAAATGGTGGCAATCTTCAAAGCCGTTTCGGGATGTTCTGCCATCTGCCGCTTAAACTCTATATAATACATCTTGGCGGCTTCAATAGAGGAAACCGCAAAGATAGAGTTAAATCCGTTCAATTTAACCTTTTGCTTTTCCTCTTTTGTGTCTTGATTTTTTGCAACGTCAGAAATATTTGTCAGCTTGTTGAACGTATAAAATCCTGTGTTTCTCTTGGTCTTGTGGTCAAAGTGGTCAAGGATATAGGAAACAATCTCGGAAATTCGCTCTGGAGCAAGCAAAGCGGAATCGGTGTTGATTGCTTCAACCTGCTTGTCCTTGCCGCCGTCCTTCTTCTTGACAGTATTGATATAATCAATTCTGAACGGAAGAACGTTGCCGTCGTTGATAGCATCAACAATGGTATAGGTGTGTAGCTTGTCACCAAAAGCCTGCTCGGTAGTGCGCAGGTTGGGATTGCCGCCCGACTTTGCGTTCTTTGCAAAAATAGGCGTTCCTGTAAATCCGAATATGTGATAATTTTTGAAATACTTGATAATCTTCAAGTGCATATCACCGAATTGACTGCGGTGGCACTCGTCGAAAATAAGAACCAAATGCTTATCGAAAACAGGATGCTTGGGGTTTTTGGTAATAAAGTTATCCAGCTTCTGAATAGTGGTAACTATAATCTTGTAATCGTGGGGATTACCCTTTGCATCTTGCCCCTCAAGCTGTCTTTGAAGAATCTTTGTGTTTTTATTGCCGTTAGCCGCGCCGCGTTCAAAACGGTCATATTCTTTCATTGTCTGGTAGTCAAGGTCTTTTCTGTCAACTACAAACAAAACTTTGTCAACGTAAGGCAGTCTTGACGCAAGCTGTGCCGTCTTAAATGAAGTAAGGGTCTTGCCGCTTCCTGTGGTGTGCCATATATAACCGCCCGCATCTGTGCTTCCCATTTTCTTGTAGTTGGTGGCAATTTCAATGCGGTTCAAGATACGCTCGGTCGCTACAATCTGATAAGGGCGCATAACCAAAAGCAGATTTTCGCTTGTTAGAATACAATACTTTGTAATAACGTTAAGCAACGTGTGCTTCTGGAAAAAGGTCTTTGTAAAGTCAACAAGGTCTGGAATAACCTTGTTGTTTCCGTCAGCCCAGAAGGATGTGAACTCAAAGCTGGAGCTTGTTTTCTGAACCTTCTTTTTGCCGTCCCTCTCCTTGATTGCGCTTATGCGAGTGGTGTTTGAATAATACTTTGTGCGTGTGCCGTTTGAAATAACAAAGAGTTGCACGTATTAATATAAACCGCTTGCCGCCCAAAAGCTGTCGCGCTGGTATCTTTCAATCTGGTTAAAGGCTTCTTTCAAGGCAACGCCGCGGCGTTTAAGCTCAATGTGAACCAACGGAAAGCCGTTTACCAAAACAGTAACGTCGTATCTGTTATCAAAGTTGCCGCCGTTTTCTACGTACTGGTTGATAACCTGTAACGAATTGTTATGTATATTCTTTTTGTCAATAAGAGTAATGTTTTTGCTTGAACCGTCGTCGCACTTTAACACCTGCACGCTGTCCTCTTGGATAAGTCTTGTCTTTTCAACAATGCCGTCATTGCTGTTGGCAAGGTTCTGACTGAAAAATCGCTTCCATTCATCCTCGGAGAATTTGAAATTGTTAAGCGTTTCAAGCTGTTCGCGTAGATTTTTAATAAGCTCATCGGAACTATGTATTTGCAGATAGGTGTAGCCTTGCTCGGTAAGCTGTTTTATAAACGCGGCTTCAAGCGCGGCTTCGCTTTGATAAGCATCAGAGCGTGTTTGCTGGGGTTCGTATTCAGATACAACAGTAGCTTCGTCTGTCGAAACTATTATGTTATATTGGCTCATACACTTAACTCCTTAAATGTTAGTAGTTTATCCCTGTAATATTCATATTGCTTCTGTCTTGCTTCAATCTCGGCAGGCAGACCTGCGGAAATGTCATTGCAAATAGCATCGAAGCGATCAAGAATTGCTACAATGCGCTCTTGATCTTCGATAGAAGGAACAGGCACAAGAAAAGCATTGAGCATAGGTCTGCGAATAGATGCGACAGAACCTTGAAACATTGTTTTTTGGATATATGGCAAAAATGCGGATTTCATATAATAAAAATAATATTTCGGAAGCACTGCAGGTGTATTGATGTGAATGCGGTATGCTCTCTGATGAAGCGCATACTTTCCTTCTACAAAGTGATAGACTTTGCCAACTCCAACACCATCACCAGCGGTGATAATAGCTGTCTCATCAAATTCATACTCATTCTTCCTTAAAGGCTCTTGCGAGCGGACATAGAAAGGATAATCACCTTCATCCAATCCTTCATTGGTATTGCTGCTTCCTGTTCCTATATCAGCAATTTCTGCAAGCGGCATCCACTTTGTATTCTCATCAAAAGATAAGAGTTTGGTGGTATAATATTCATACTGTTTCTTTCTCGCTGTAAGCTCCGCTGTAAGCTCCGCTGTAAGCTCCGCTGTAAGCTCCGTGAAATTGTCCAAAATACGGA
>JAFTLM010000016.1 GCA_017455945.1 Clostridia bacterium
CACCTTTACCTCTTCCACAACGATGGAGACTATGAATTTCCCACTCCACCCGACGGAAATAGCGGAAATAACGGCAATTCCGACAAAAAGCCCGATGAAATTTTAGAGGATTTTTACGAGCCGTTAGGTGAGGATAGCGAACGAAATATTGATGCACTTCAGGTCGCAAAAAAAGCTTTGTGCAGAAATTTCCATAAACGAAACCATAGACGTTGACAGAGACGGAAACCCTCTGACCTACACCGACATACTCTGCTCCGAAGAAAACGTCAGTGAGGAAATAAGCAGAAAGCTTCAGACCGACAATCTTATGAAGCTTGTGGAAAACCTGCTCACCGAACGTGAAAGGCAGATTACAATTATGCGATACGGTCTTAAAGGTATTCCTCAAAAAACTCAAAGAGAGATCGCCTCAATGCTTAAAATTTCACGCTCATACGTAAGCCGAATAGAAAAAAGTGCACTTTCAAAGCTTCGAGATGCCCTTAACAGCTAAAAAGATTATATTTTTATTGATTTTTTGAGCAAACTGTGATATAATTTGTACATATGTAGGAATACATAAATTCACAAAAGGAGGTGAAAAAGATGAAAGAGCTTTCAATAGCGGAATTGTTTGACCTTGAAAAAACGGCGGCGAAACCCTTGCTCCAAAAACTGACTTATCCGTGGGAAGCCTTGCCGCTTATAAAGGATTTTATCATTGAGCTTGGCAACAGCCTTTCGACGGACGAATACTACTCACCAACAGAAAACGTATGGATCGCCAAAGACGCCACGGTTGCCGCAAGTGCCGTAATAAACGCTCCCTGCATAATCGGAAGCGGTGCTGAAATTCGCCACTGTGCCTTTATCAGAGGCTCGGCTATAGTCGGAAGCGGGGCGGTTGTGGGAAACTCCTGCGAGCTTAAGAACTGCATACTGTTTGACAAGGTTCAGGTGCCGCATTTCAACTACGTGGGTGACTCGATTCTCGGCTTCAAGTCACATATGGGGGCAGGTTCGATAACCTCAAACGTAAAAAGCGACAAAACCAAGGTAACGATTGCTTTCGGAAAAGAAAAAATCGCCACTGACCTCAAGAAAATGGGCGCGATTCTCGGCGACGAGGTTGAAGTCGGCTGCAACAGCGTGCTCAATCCGGGGACGGTAATAGGCAAGAACAGCAACGTATACCCGCTGTCAAGCGTGCGCGGTTACATTCCGCCACGGCACATTTTCAAATCGGCGAACTCTGTTACGCCCAAAAATCAATGAAAGGAACTTATTATGGGAAGACTTTTTGGAACCGACGGAATAAGGGGTATTGCAAACACCGAGCTTGGCTGTGACAAAGCCATGACAATAGGCCGCGCAACCGCCACAGTTCTGTCAAAGGGTCTTGAAAAAAGACCAACTGTCATCATCGGAAGTGACACAAGAGCTTCTTCGGAAATGCTTGGTGCGGCTGTTTCCGCAGGAATTTGCTCCGCAGGGGCAAACGTAATAATGCTGGGTGTCGTGCCTACCCCTGCCATCGCATACCTGGTTAATCTTTTCGAGGCAGACGCAGGCATAATGATATCGGCATCGCACAACCCCTTTGAATACAACGGGATAAAAATTTTTAACAGCGAGGGATTCAAGCTCCCCGACGAGCTTGAGGAAGAAATTGAGGACATAATCCTCGGCGTGGAAGATGCGGACCGAGAGATACCCACGGGCGGCGAAATAGGACGTATCAGCTACAGATATGACGCCATATCGCTCTATCGAGACCACGTGAAAAAGTCCACCGACCGTTCCTTTGAAGGGCTTAACATAGCAATCGACTGTGCCAACGGCTCGGCTTCGGTTTCGGCGGAAAAGCTTTTTGTGGAGCTTGGTGCCAACGTGCATATGCTCTCAAACCACCCCAACGGAACAAATATCAACAAAAATTGCGGTTCAACGCACATGGAGAGACTGCAAAAATACGTTGTCGACAACAAGCTTGATTGCGGTTTGGCTTTTGACGGAGACGCCGACAGATTCCTTTGCGTAGACGAAAAGGGCAACGTCATCGACGGTGACATCATAATGGCAATCTGTTCTCTTGATATGAAAAAGAACGGCAGACTTTCGCAAAACACGGTAGTCGGAACCATTATGACGAATTTCGGCTTTACAAAGTTCTGCGAAGAACAGGACATCAAATTCATCGCCACCAAAGTAGGCGACAGATTTGTGCTTGAGGAAATGAACCTCTGCGGTTACGCTTTGGGCGGCGAACAGTCGGGACACATAATCTTCAGAGAATACGCCACTACGGGTGACGGTCAGCTTACCGCAGTACAGCTTCTTTCAATTATGGTGAAAGAAAACAAGAGGCTTTCGGAGCTTGCCGCTGTTATGACAAAGGCTCCTCAGACTATGATAAACCTCACTATCTCCGCAAACGGCAAGCGTCTTTTCTACACCGACGCAGCAATAAAGAAGGCTATGGATGAAGCAACGGAAGAGCTTGGAGCAAGCGGAAGAATCGTTGTCCGTCCTTCGGGAACAGAGCCTCTTATCAGAGTTATGGTTGAAGGCAACGATGGAGATTTGATAGACAAAATTGCAAAGAGAGTAGCTTCTGTAATCGAATCAAGGCTTGGAAACAAGTAATATGATGTTAAGCGCCAGACCGCCATTGGCGGTTGACGAGGCAGAGGATTTATCGAAAATTCGGCGGATATCCTCTCGGCAGAAACAACTGTCGCAGTCTGCTCACAAATATACGGGCAACCGTAAAACAAAAGGCAGTCAAATAAATCACGAGGTACAATTTAATATATGTGTGGAATTATTGGCTACACAGGAGCAAAGGACGCGTTGAAAATTCTTATTGACGGACTTAAAACCCTGGAATACCGCGGATACGATTCCGCGGGTGTTGCTTTTTTCACCGAAAGCGGGCTTCAGACCGTTAAATCAAAGGGAAAGCTTTCGGCACTTGCCGAAAAGCTGAACGGCTTGGGAGAATTGGTATCGTCTTGCGGCATAGGTCATACACGCTGGGCAACACACGGTGAGCCTTCCGACCGCAATTCCCACCCACATTTCACCGAAAAACTTGCTCTTGTACACAATGGCATCATCGAAAACTACGCGGAGCTTTCGGTGCTTCTTGAAGCAAACGGATACACATTTCTGTCAGAGACCGACACCGAGGTTGCCGCAAAGCTTATCGATATGCTCTACTCAAAGCACAGCGACCCAATAAGAGCAATCTTTGAAGCCACAGAAATAATTCGCGGCTCTTACGCCTTTGGAATTGTTTTTTCTGACATTCCCGGAACAATTTATTCCATAAGAAAAGACTCTCCGCTTATTGTTGCGCAAAGTCAAAACGGCGGAATGATTGCTTCTGACATTCCCGCAATTCTTGCTCATACAAACAGGTACTACAGACTTGAGGAGGGTGTTCTTGCTAAAATCACGAAAGACAGCACAGTCTTTTACAAAAGCGACTTCAGCGAGACCTCACAAAGCCTCGAAAAGATAGACTGGAGCGTGGAACAGGCACAAAAAGGGGGATATCCTCACTTTATGATAAAGGAGATACACGAAGAGCCCGATGCGGTAAGAAAAACCGTAGCCCCGAGAATCAAAAATTCACTTCCCTGCTTTGACGTTGAGGCGTTGGACAGCGAGTTTATCAACCGTTTTGAGGCAATACACGTGGTTGCTTGCGGAACCGCAATGCATGCGGGACTTATTGGAAAAAGCGTTATCGAAAAGCTGGCACGTGTACCGGTCACGGTCGAAATTGCCAGCGAGTTCAGATACAGAGATCCTATATTGGGAGAAAACGACCTAGTCATTCTGCTCTCTCAATCGGGCGAAACGGCAGACACTCTTGCGGCACTTCGCCACGCAAAAAGCCGAGGCGTATACACGCTGGCAATCGTAAACGTAATGGGCTCGTCTGTAGCCAGAGAAGCCGACAGCGTTTTATACACCTGGGCGGGTCCCGAAATTGCCGTTGCCAGCACAAAGGCTTACACCGTCCAATGTGCTCTCCTCTATCCCTTTGCCGTAAAATTGGCTTTGGCAAAGGGAAAGCTGTCAGAAGAAGCGGCAAAAAAGCTGTGTGACACCTTGTTGAAAAGTGTGCCCGAGTCAATAGAAAAAGCACTCGGTGCGGAAA
>JAFTLM010000217.1 GCA_017455945.1 Clostridia bacterium
ATCGTATCTGTCGTTTTCGATTATGTGTGAGCGCACAAGCAGGTACGCCGCCACCATTCCCACGCCCAGTGCAAGCACGTAATATAGCGATGCCCCCGAAAAATAATCCTTCGCGGGGATTTTAAAAAGTCCTCCAAGCGTTACAGCGATTGCGACCGCCACCACTCCCGGAAAGCTTTTTCCCACGGTAATCTTTTTACGGTTCACCGCAAGATACACCAACACAGACACTATGGGAAAGAGTGCCGTCCACCACAGCGGCAGAAACACCGAGGCAGAATCGTAGCACTTTATAACAAACGTACTCGCCAACAGTGCCGGCGGAAAAGCAATTAATATATTCTCCGAAAAATACAATGCCACCCCGCCCACGTTGAGCAATATTATGGCGCCTATTGCTTCCTGTTTGAAAATCACGAAGCAAGCCGAAAGAATTACGCAGACAACGACAAACCACTTGCCTTCAAAAAAATCACGTGCTTTATTGTAAAACTTCATTTTCATTTCTCTTTTCCGAAAATTTCGTTACTTTTATCTTATCATATTACCGTAATAAAATCAAGTTATTTAAAAAGTTTTTTTAAAAACAAGGCAACAAATTTTTCTTTTTCGGTAAAGTCCATTGCCGAAGAGTATATTTCTTCAATGGCAAAATGATATTCTTTTATCTTTTCAAAGACTCCTGACGTCAGCGACAGAATATTTTGAGCCTCGGTCTCCAATTTTTTCAACACCTCGCGTTCTTCTCTGTACTCGTCTTTATCAAAAAAACGGAGTGAATTTATTCTTCGCTCACCCGAATCTCCTCCCACAAAGGCTATGTTATGATCGGTGAGCAAAACCGCATCGGCACGCCACGGGGCAATCGGGTCATATGATATTTTCATTGAAAGTCTTCGTTCCTCAGCCTCTTTGATTATTTCGTTAAGCACGAAGAACGCCGTGTGAAATTTATCGGTTACATAGAAAACCGTGTCGGCTTCTTTCTCAAAGGTTGTAAATCGCGTTTCCCCGTTCATTCCGACAGCACGAAGCAAAGTCACCTCTTTGGTATAACTCTCGCTTGAAGGAAGTCTGTGCAACAGCCTTTTGACGCTTCCCGAAAGCTTTTTCTTGTTCAAAATCGGTGTAACGATTTTCTCCTGGGCGTTCATTATGCCTCCGTACGCCGAAAGCAAGGAATAGGCTATATCATAACCCGCGGATTTTTGCAAAGCAAGTCTTTCTATCGCACCCCTGTTTTCCTCAAGAACACGGGCATTCCAAAAATCCCCCAGATTGACTATCTGTTCAACCGCACCTACCAAAGAAGGCTCAAAGCAATGCGGAGCTGTACCGTCAAGAATCCCGATTTTCAACTCCTTTATAAAAATTCCGTCAAGCGAATTTGAATCAGACGAACAATAATAATATATCACCTCAAACCCTCGCCTCTCGGCTTCGTCGGCAACGTCTCTCATAAATCTGCTTTTTCCCGTTCCGGGGCCGCCTTTTATAACGTATATCCGAGAGCAGGTCTTGTGGTTGAATATTTGCGGAAAATAATTGACGAATCCGTCGGCACTGTTTAATGCGGCAAAATATTTTTTACAAAGCATATTATCCATAAACGCCTCCAATTGTTGTATCGATACATAATATGCTTTACCGTCAAAAGATGCGAATAATTTTATCATTGTCTGCGTTGCCACAGCACGAAAAGAGCCGATTTTGATAAATCGGCTCTTTGAAATATTCAGTTACATCCAAGTGCTGTTTTTAACACGTCAAGATTCTTTCTCATAGTCTCAACATAGTCAAATTCGCCTGTTCCGCAAACCTGCATAGAATCAAGCGACAGTATAGCGGCACTCTTTGATGCGGTGTTCTCGATTACCGCCTGTGCTATACTCGCCGACGAATCCTCTATGGTGAGCACACAAGGCAACGAAAGCTCGTCCACCTTTTGTGCCAGAGAGATTACCGTCTTAAACCCCGCATTGTTTTCCGAAGAACAGCCAGGGAAAGCCGCATAATATTTTACTCCCAGCTCGTGCATAAGATACACAAACGGAAATCTGTCAGCAAACACCAGGGTGTCATACTTGGAAGTCTTCAGTGCTGTCTTATACTCGTCACAAACTGCATTTATGCCGTTCTGATACCGTTTCAGATTTTCGGTGTAAGCCGCACCGTTTTCGGGATCAACGGCGGCGATGGCATCAGCGATTGCAGAAGTACAGGAAAGTGCATTTTCAAAAGAAAGCCATATATGCTCGTCGGCTTCGTTACTGTGATTATGTCCGTCGGTGTGCTCCACATCGCATTCCACGCCCTGCACGTAATCCATAAGCTTAAGCATTTTAGGACTTCTGCTTCCGAAAGCCACGTCCTTGACCCATTTATCGGACTCTCCGCCTATATAAACGAGAAGATCGCCTTTGCTCATGTTCTTAACGTCGGCGGCAGTTGGCTGATAATTATGCATATCGGTTCCCATTTTGCCCACAAAAACCACCTCACAGGCAACGTCCTGCGGAATAATATTTTCAACCCAATCGGCAACCACGTGGGAGGTACACACTATTTTTATTTTTCCGTCGTCCGCCTCGCTACCCGCACACGACGTCAAGGCAAGACAAACAGTTATTACGGAAATCAA
>JAFTLM010000218.1 GCA_017455945.1 Clostridia bacterium
ATGTTACGAATTTCTATTTATACCGTTGCCGACGGCGGATAGCCGAAATGTTTTTTGTAGGCTCGGCTGAACTGATAAATATCGTTGTATCCTACCAAAACGGCAACCTCTTTTATAGGTATTTTTTCCTGTATGAGATTTCGCGCACGCGTCATTCTTATATTCGTAATGTAAGAGAAGGGCGTTGTGTTCAGTTTTTCACTGAAAAGCTTTCTCAGATATATTTCACTTACAAAGCATTCTTGTGCCACCTGTGATACACTCAAGCTTGAAATACCGTAATTTAAACAGATATATTCGATAGCCTTGTTTACGGTTGCGTTACCCGCGGAAGGCTTTTGCTGAGTGGAGAAAAGCTTTGCCGCCAATGAGTAAAGCTCGTAAAGTATAACCATTTTGTTTTCGGGCGTGTTTGAGAGAAGGGCTTTTTCTATTTCCTTGTATTTTTCTGTTGCGAAAACGTGGAAAACAGAAGAAAGCACCAAAGGCTCTTCCTGCTTTTTAAGCGTGTGAAAATTAAAAACCAGGCTTTTGGCATCTTCAAGACATTCGTTTTTGTACGTAAGCCCCTCCGGGATAAAAACAGGGTGGTTGCTGTCTGCGACTATATTTCCGTTGGCATAGGTAAACCTTATGCTGCCGCTTAAAGTTACGATAAAACTGGAGCAATATCTGTTTTTAATCTCTATTGTCTTGCCTTTATGGTCGTTGGCTGTAAAAATATTGTTAAAATCTGTAATGATGAAATTTTCGGCTTTTATGTTTATCACCCCTTGCATATTGTAACATATTCAAAAATATAAGTCAATACAAATTTGTATCGTTTTGGCTAAATTAAGTATAGAAATCCGCATTTACACAAATATACAAAAATGATACAATAAAATAAAAAAAGGAGGTTTTATTATGAGATTTACCGGTAAAACGGCGGTGGTTACGGGAGCCGCACGCGGAATAGGCAGAGCAACGGCTTTGAAATTTGCTATGGAGGGCGCACAGGTTGTGGCTCTTGATATAAACACCGAGGAACTTTCACGCCTTAAAGATGAACTTGAAAAATACACAAAGGAGATTCTGTGCCTGGAGTGTGATATAAGCAACGAAGAAAGAGTGAATGAAGTTGCAAAGGAAACACTTGAAAGGTTTAAAAAGGTTGATATACTCGTAAATAACGCGGCAATCTGGAAATATCACTGTGCGTTTGCCGATGTTCCCACGGATATGTGGAAAAAGTTTTTTGATATCAACGTTATGGGCACGATGTACGTCACCAAAGCCTTTCTCGGCAATATGGTGGAAAACGGATATGGCAGAATAATAAACGTTTCTTCGGTCGCGGGCGTGTACGGACTTAACAGTATGGCACCGTATTCGGCATCAAAAGCGGCAGTTATCGCAATGACAAAGTCGCTTGCCAAGGAAGTGGTGAAGAAGGGCGTTCTCGTTAACTGCGTGTCACCCGGAAGCGTAAGCCCCGGAGAAAACCTTGATTACAATTCGTATGTTGAATCGTCGCTTCCGTTTATCGGACGAACAGGCACCGATATGGAAAACGCAAACCTTATATGCTTTCTGGCAAGCGACGAGGCGTCTTATATATCTGGACAGAATATACAGATAGACGGTTGCAGAAAGACAATGTGAGTACACAATAGCCGCGAGGGGTGTGTTCGCACTCGCCAAGTCCAGAAAGGTTTTTGCGGAGCTTTTTGCAAAAAGCGACCTCCCGCTTCGCTCACAAGGTTGCTACGCAACCAGTTGCGCCCGCAGGCACTCGGCGTTTCTTTTGGGAGCTTTTCTTTGCGCCTTTTGTGTCAAAGA
>JAFTLM010000219.1 GCA_017455945.1 Clostridia bacterium
CACTCTCTTGCACCTTCTGAGGCAAAGGTTCCAGCAGTTGACTCCTATTATCGTTATTCCGTTTATCTCCACGTCCTCGCTGTTTGCGATGGAAACAGGGCTGCTTCGTCTCTCGTCGTGATTGGTTCCCAAAAGCACGCCGTTTCCTACGATACGCAGGTTTTTCACGCCCTCTCCGCGTATCTTGCCCTCCACAAAGGCACCCTCGTCGATAAATATAACGGTATCGGAAACCGCGTGATACTCACCTAACTTATGATATCCTTTAGGAAAATAAAGCAGATTCTCGCCGTCGTACAGCTGCTTCTCTATCTTTTCGTCGCAGAAAAGAAGCAGGGGGCGGGAAAGGTCGCCGTTTACCTCAAGGCAGTAATAATCGGCACGTGACATAAGGAATCTGACGCAGTTGTTTTCAACCTCAAACTTCTTTGCGCGTCTGGTGGGGCGGAGAGCTATTTTTTCAGCCTCAACGTCAAGCTTTACCTCAACCGAAACGATGTCCTTCGTGATAATATGAACGTAGTCATACTCGTCGCCCTTGATAACCTCAAGCTCGTTTCCGTCAACAAAAACTCTGTATTGCTCCGAAAGTGGAAGCACGTATCTTACTTCATTACAGTTCATAAATTACCCTCCTGTCAGTCGGCTCTGTATTCGTATCTTGATTATGCCATATTTTCCTCGGCTTGTCAAGGGATTTGCACCTTTTAATCAAAAAAACAGAAGTTTCATTCACGCTTTTTTCGGTTTGATTTAGGCTCGTTTCACAAAAACTTCACATACGCTTCAAAGTTTAGATATAAAATTGCATCAGCAAAAATACACAACGCAAGGAGGTGAATTATGCAATTCCGACACGAGCTTAAATACGAAATAAACGCCATAGACGCAGTGGCAGTGCGGGCGCGGCTGAAGGCAGTGTGCAAGCCCGACGCCAATTCAAAGGACGGAAAATATTTTATCAGAAGTCTTTATTTTGACAGCCCCTCAGACAAAGCCCTGCGTGAAAAGCTGGACGGTGTCCGCGACCGCGAAAAATTCAGAATCAGATACTACAACGGCGACACCTCGTTTATACGGCTTGAAAAAAAGATAAAACGCGGCTCCTTTGGGTACAAGCTGTCGGCTGTCTTGAGTGCCGACGAGGCGGCGGCTTTGGCAAGAGGTGATTTTGAGTGGGCTAAAAACGCCGGCCGCCCGCTTCTGAACGACCTTTACACCGCTATGAGAAACGGCGGCTTCCGTGCCAAAACGGTGGTGGACTACACAAGAGAAGCCTTTGTTTTCGAGGCGGGCAACACACGGGTAACCCTGGATTACAACATCAGAACGGGGCTTTCCTCCACCGATTTTCTCAATCCCCGCTGCCCCACCGTTCCAATCAAGGACAACACGGTAATAATGGAGGTAAAGTGGGACAATTATCTGCCTTCAATAATAAAAGACCTAGTGAGAATCGACAACAGACGGCAAGGAGCCTTCTCAAAATACGCCGCGTGCAGGGCGTATGATTGACAGTTTCTCGTAAAAAAACAAAAGGAGTATTAAAAAATGCCAAATCAAACCACAAACTTCAACGATATCTTCAAATCAAGCTTCTTGAACGATATCACAAACATCAGTATCGTAGATACCGCCATTGCCCTTCTCCTGGCTTTCGCCATAGGCGTGTTCATCTTCTTCGTCTACAAAAAGACCTTTTCGGGGGTTATGTATTCGTCGGGCTTCGGCGTTACGCTTATTGCCCTCACAATGATAACCACCCTGGTTATCCTGGCGGTAACCTCAAACGTGGTGCTCTCGCTTGGTATGGTGGGCGCCCTCTCAATCGTGCGTTTCAGAACCGCCATAAAAGACCCGCTTGACATCGCCTTCCTCTTCTGGGCTATCGCCGCAGGCATCGTGCTTGCCGCGGGAATGATTCCTCTCGCGCTTATCGGAAGTATTCTCATAGGCGTGGTTCTGCTTGTATTCGTGAACCGCAAGCCCCACTTTAACCCTTACGTCCTCTCGCTTTCCTGCACCGACAAGGACGCCGAGGAAAAAGCCCGCACGTTCATAAAAGAAAACGTAAGAAAAATGGCGGTCAAAAGCAAAACCGTCACCAAAAACAACATAGAGCTCAACCTGGAAATCCGCCTTAAGGGCGAGGAGGTCGGCTTTGTCAACACCCTCTCGGATTTTTCGGGAGTGACAAGCGCGGTACTCGTCAGCTACAACGGCGACTATATGGGGTAAAGCTATGTCCACCCACAAGCATATAGATAAAATATGTATATTCGTAATCCTGCTGGGGCTTATACTGGGCGCGGTTTTTATGGGCGGCGAATGGCTCGGAATCGAAGTCAAAGCACGTGAAATCGGCTACGAATCACGCATCTTCGACCGCACCCGCGTTCACACCGTTGATATCGTTATGGACGATTGGGAGAGCTTCATAGAAAACTGCCGCAATGAAGAGTACGTCTCCTGTTCCGTTGTCATCGACGGTGAAGCATACCGAAATATCGCCATACGTGCCAAGGGAAACACCTCCCTTTCCAACGTGGCTTCGATGAACAGTGACAGATACAGCTTCAAAATCGAATTCGACCACTACGATAACACCGCCTCCTATTACGGGCTTGACAAGCTCTGCCTCAACAACGTCATCCAGGACAACACCTATATGAAAGACTTCCTGGCGTACACTATGATGTACGAGTTTGGCGTGGCGGCTCCTATGTGCAGTTTTGCCTACCTCACGGTAAACGGCGAGGACTGGGGGCTTTACCTGGCGGTTGAAGCCGTGGAGGACTCCTTTATGCTCCGCAACTACAGAGGTGAAGGTGAGCTCTACAAGCCAGACCGAACCAATATGGGTGGCGGCAGAGGAAACGGCAAGGATTTCAGAATGGAGGACGTAGAGGGCTTTGAGGATTTCTTCAAGAACCGTGAAGACACCCGTGACGAAAACACCTCCCGTCCAAACGGTCAGATGCCCAATATGGGCAACTTCGGAGGACAAAGACCCGATGTGGGAGGAATGACGCCTCCGGGCGGTGCTCAACAGGGTAACCGACCGAATATGGGCGGTGACTTCGGAGGTCAAATTCCCGGGGGCTTTGGCGGCGGAATGGGAAGCTCGGACGTAAAGCTTCAGTACGTTGATGACAACCCGGAAAGCTATTCAAGCATCTTCGACAACGCCAAGACCGATATAAGCGAAAAGGATAAAGCACGGCTTATTTCTTCTCTCAAATCACTGTCAAAGTACGAAAATCTCGAAAACACAGTTGACGCGGAACAGGTCATCGCCTACTTCGTGGTGCATAATTTCGTTGACAACGGCGACAGCTATACGGGGTCAATGGTGCACAATTACTACCTCCGCGAAAACGACGGCAGACTTTCGATGATTCCCTGGGACTACAATCTGGCATACGGCACCTTCCGGGGCTCAAATGCGTCAAGCTCGGTAAACGCCCCCATCGATTCTCCCGTTTCGGGCAATGAGAACGACCGTCCTATGGTGGGCTGGATATTCTCGGACGAGCAGTACACTCGGCTTTATCACCAATATTTCGACGCTTTTATTGAGAAATTCTTTGACAGCGGGTGGCTTGAAGAGCTTATCGACGACACCGCGGAAATGATTGCCCCATACGTAAAAAAGGACCCCACGAAATTCTGCACCTACGAAGAATTTCTGCTGGGAGTTGACACCATACAAAGCTATTGCCTGCTCCGTGCCGAAAGCGTCAAGGGACAGCTTGACGGAACCATTCCCTCCACCGCCGAGGGACAGCGTGCCGCACCGTCGGCACTTGTAGACACCGCAAACCTCAACCTCTCCGATATGGGAACAATGAGCCACGGCGGCGGACGGTTTTAAGGCTTAGTCTGCAAACATTAACACAGATAAACAGAAGACACCTGCCAATGAGGTGCCTTCTGCTTTTTGCATTTAACACTTTGTTAACAATATTGTCGGGCACAGGAATAAGCTGTCGAAAAAGCGGTGTCAAAATGCCCAAAAAAGGTTTGCTAAATATGTGTAAATGCACGAAAAGATTTTTTGTTTACGAAATGTTCACAAACACAGGCTGTGGCGGTGATATAATTGATATAATTTAATAGGAAATTTTAAGCTTCGGAGGTGTATTGATGAAAAACAAAAAAATTACGGTGCGGATATTCGCTCTTGCCGTGGCATTGCTTATGTTATTACCGATGGCAAGCACCGGAATATTTGCACAGGAAGAGGAAGGAGAAACTTACGTGTTTGAGGAATTGAGAGAGTATCTTGTTCAGGATACATACGTGGCAAACGACGGAAAAATAGGTATTCCCATGTCGGTTTGCACCTACGCAAAAATAAAGCCGTCGGAGACGACGACTAACACCACGGTGCTTATCTACGTTCTCGGCTACAACGGCGAGAGAATAGGCACCGAAAGAGACCTTGACATACTTGTTGACCTGCTTGACGAGGGCTACGTGGTCATCACTATGGACTATCTTGACGACCCCAGAGCTACCGTTCCCGAGATAATCTGGAGCATTCAGCAGACGAGAATGTCGCCCGGCAAATACCTTCCCGGCTTCAAGTTTGCCCCCAAGGGCGTTATGGTACTGCCGTCGGGCTACAGAATCCTTCGTGACGTTCACTTTTTCAAGCTTGACGAAAACGGCTACAAGGGCACAAACGAGTACATAGTTGAGGTATGGAACGGCGATAAGTTCCAGACTTCAAAGGCAAGCAAAATTCCCGCGGGTTACGAGGTTGCGAAGTCCATAGAGGATTGCGTAAAGCCCGACGGAAGCCCCATTGAGTTTGATTTGAGGCTTGATATCGTTTATCCGTCACAGCCTACCAGAGAGACCGAGGTAATGTTGCTTGCATCTTCCTCTGAGACACGCTTTTCCGCCAACGCGGTACGTCCTCTTGACATAGGCGCGCTTTTCCACGGATACACCTTCGCTTGCTATGAGCATTCATATATTCCGATGTCGAGAAACGACCACTACGGCTATTTCCTCCCCTACTCGGTAATGCAGTGGGTCGGAAACGCGGTTCACTCCACCGCGGTAAGGTGCGTGAGATACTACGCCGACACCTATGGATACAGCCGCGACAACTACGGTGTCTGGGGTCACTCAAAGTCCTCTCAGTGTGCGGTGCTTTCCACGCCTCATCCCGAAACCCTTGCCGAGTGGAATACATTTGAAAAATACGGCTACAAGCCCCGCGAGGCTTACGGCGAGATGAGATTTATCACATACGACGACGGAGAGGCTATTCCCTCAAACGTACAGACCGCCTACCACTCTATGGGCGACGGTTCAAAAAGCTATAAAAAGTGGCTCAGCGACGATTGCTGTCCCACCATCATCTGTTGCGGTATAAAGGACCAGTACGGCTCCTGGGATTACTGGGCTGCCGAGAACGAGGCTTACGCCAACTCGGAGGTTGAGTATCTTTCAATAGCAATGTACAACGACGGACACAACTACCCCAACGGAATTGACACGGTATATAAATACGACCGCTTTAATGCAATGATGGATTTCTTCAACTATCACCTCAAGGGGGCGACCAATAAGCTGGTTTACACCTCTGTGGTTGACGGAAGGCTGATAGCCCACGACGAGGTAGGTACGGTAATAGACGGCAACGAGATATTGCTTCAGTTTATCGCCTCCCTTGACAGCGAAAGTGCCGGCAAGTCCATAAAGCTTTACGACGAAACCTCGAAGAAAGAGGTTGCGGGAAGTATTTCCTTCAAGACTCAAAACAAGGTTGAGTTTAAACCCTCCGAGCCGTTGGCAAAGGGACACAAATACACCCTGACGGTTGACGAAGGCTTGCTTGACACAAGAGGAGGAACGCTTGAAGCGGGAGCAAAGCTTAGCTTTACTTATTGAGGTGGAATATGAAAAAAGTACTTTTGATTTTGATTTCGGCACTTATGCTGATGTCGGTGCTTGTGCCGACGGCGGCTGCCGAGGAACCGGAGGTTTTTGTGTTTGACGAGTTTAAGGACTATATGAAGCAGACCACCTATCTTGCCAACGACGGCGTAATAGGGATTCCGGTAGAGATTGTAACCTATTGCAAAAATCCGAACACCGACAGCGAAACCAACGTAATAATGTACGTTATGGGTGCCAATATCGAGCGTATCGGAACCGAAAAGAATGTGGACATCATAGCCGACCTGCTTGACGAGGGCTACATCGTGGTAACGCTTGACTACCTGGGGGCACCCGAGGCAAAGGGAACGGCACTCGACTTCAGCGTTCAGACGATAAAGAAGAATATGAACACCTATACAAAGGGGCTTAACAGACTCGCAAACTGCATATACGTGCTCCCCGAGGGCTACAGAATACTTTCCGAGGTGGTTTTCTACACCATTGACGAAAACGGCACCAAGGGTTGCCTTGAGAGAATAGTCAAGTCCTGGAACAACGGATTTAAGGAATCCAAAGGAGCAAGCAAGGTGCCGGGCGGATGGAAAGAGGCAAAGACCATTGAGGACTGTATAGACCAGAAGGGCAACACCGTTGACTTAAGATACAGACTTTCGATAATCTATCCCTCTCAGCCAACGAGAGAGACCCCCGTATGGGTCAACTCATCCTCCAATACGCATATGATAGCTCCTACCGTTACGACCTACTCCCACGCAATGGCTAACAGTGCGGTATTCGGCGGTTGTACCTTCGTGGTTTACGACCACTGCTACATTCCCATGGCGAGCAGAATATACGGTTACTACGGCGACTATTCGCTTATGAGCTGGATTTCCGCCTCCTGTCAGGCGGCGGCTATGAGATGCGCGAGATATTATTCCAAGCAGCTTGGCTACTCCTCCGAGGACTACGTTGCCTACGGAATTTCCAAGGCGTCCTGGGTAAGCACCCTCGCCTCTCCCAACCCCGAACTGGTTCCCGAAAAGTCGGTTCTTACCGAGTTCGGTTACGTGCGTGAGGAAAGATACGGCGAACAGCCCTATCTCATTTACGACGACGGCACAAGGATTCCCGCCGGCGTAAACGCCGTCTATGCGGCTATGGGCGACGGCGTCAGAGATACCTCGCTAAAAAGGTTTGTTGACGAAAACATCGCTCCCACCTACACCGCCTGCGGTATTCAAGACCAGTACGGCTGTTGGAACTGGTGGCCCGACGTTCAGAAGACCTATGCCGAAAGCGGTGCGGAGCATATTGCTCTTTCCTCTTACGACAGAGGTCACGAGTTCCCCTATGAGATAGATACCGTTTACAAGCACGACAGATACGCCACCTTCGTGGATTTCCTTATGTATCACGCAAAGAAGGACATTCCCGTCAGCATTTTCTACACCTCGGCGGTGGACGGAAAGCTTGTTGAGACGGGTCCCACAGGCGAAATACTTGAAAGCGACGACATAATTATCCAGTTCGTTGCGGCGGTGAATGAAGGCGACCTTAAGGTTGAGCTTGTTGACGAGACCGCAAAGAAATCCGTTGCGTTCGGGCTTGAACCTGCCTGCGGCGGAACAAGATGGCAGGTAGTTCCCAACGGCGGACTTACAAAGGGCAACAAATATACGCTCAGAGTTCTCGGCGAGACAAAGGGCAAGCTTAACGGAATAGAAATGGGCGAAGACAAAGAATACTCATTTACATATTGAGAGGTAGATAGACGATGAAATTATTTGCAAAAATCCTAAGTGCCCTTTTGGTGCTTATTATGTGTATTTCAGCCGTTGGGTGCGGCGGTGACGGAAAGGACAAAGCTATGAAAAACGACAATCCCGCAGTAAGCAATGATACGAGAACCAAGGTCGGAGACAAGATAATTCTCGGCAAATACGAGCAGAACGGTGACGCAGGAAGCCCGGAGGATATAAGCTGGACGGTCATCAAGGTAGAAGAAGGCAGAGCGTTGCTTCTTGCCGACAAATGCCTGGCATACATCGGCTTCCACGATGCTTACGAGGAATTTTCCTGGGCGGATTCTTCCATAAGAGACTGGCTTAACGGTACTTTCTATACAAAGGCTTTCAGCGATGAAGAAAAAGCTCTCATCCGCAGAACGCAGATAGAGAACGACAAAAACTACGTGTTTGCCGTCGGCGAGGACAACGTAACCACCGACTTGGTGTTCCTGCTTTCGCTTGACGAGGCAAAAGAGCTGCTTGACGAGAACAACATTACCGGTGTTCCCACCGAGAACGTGAAAAAAACCTCAAAGCTTACACACGGCAACAAGTCCTGCAACTGGTGGCTGAGAACCCCCGGTGCAAGCAATATGAAAACGGTTGCTGTTGGCTACAACGGAATCATTAACGTGTCGGGACTTCGCGGAGATATTGCCGAAGCGGGAATAAGACCCTGCATCTGGTACAGCACGGAAACCAACGCCGAGGCGGTAAAGAAGCCATACACCTTTGCCGAGCTGGCAAAAGCACAGATTGGCGATAAGGTTCTTATGGGCAAATACGACAGCGATGCCAACGAGGAAAACGGTGCTGAGGATATTGTGTGGACGGTAGTTGCCGCAGAGTACGGCAAAAAACTTCTGGTAGCAGACAACGCACTTGAGGCAAAAACCTATCACGCTCAGTTGGATGAGGACATAAACTGGAAGGACGCATCGCTCAGATCCTGGCTTAACAGCGGATTTATGAACAAGGCGTTCACCGCCGACGAAAAGGCGAAGATATCCACCTCCACCGTGCTTACAAAGGACATAAACGGCGGCGAAGATATTTCGGTTTACAATCAGTTGTTCGTGCTCAGTGCGGAAGAACTTGTGAAGTATTTTCCCGAACGCACCGACAGAATGATAACGCCCACCGCAACAGCGATTGCCAACGGCGTATATATTGATCCTATGTACGGAACCTGCGACTACTGGTTGAGAGACGCGGGAACCACCGCGGGCAACGGAGCATATGCGTACTACTACGGAGACGCGAACCCCGCAGGAGCACTTGCACGTTCCACCTTTATAGGCGTTCGCCCCGCAATGTGGGTAATTGATTAAAAAATAAAAAGCCGATTCAAAGGCTTCGTACTCTTAATGACATTTTTTGAACTTAAAAAGAGGCTGATCCATTAAGGACAATATGCACAAACGAAGGAATAAAGAAAGGCTCCCTTGTGTAAAGGGAGCCTTTGGCATATCCAAACCCTAATGTTTCTCTATAAAAAATTGATTGAGAAAATCTATGTATTTTGTTACAACATAAGCATCTAAGCTTTTGATAAAAATGCAACTCCCAAACCCAATGTACATATTGCTATTCCAAGGAAAACAATTGCTTTAGCACAAAAATCAAAAGCTCCGATGCAATTCTCATCGTTGTCTAAATATGAAATGCGCGGAAATGCTTTGAGATAAACTACCCAAGAATTATTTGGTA
>JAFTLM010000220.1 GCA_017455945.1 Clostridia bacterium
CAAGATTCGAAAATTACTCGGCATAATCTTTGTCCACCACATCAACCTCAAGATTTTCATAGTAGTCCTCTACCATATCATTCAGTTGATAAAAGTAAGACATAAACAATCCCGAAACCGCATATCTCTTACGCTCATCCTCTTCATACTCCGGCAGTGCCGCCTTTGAAGTCACCTTGATTCGCGTATTATCGTCATCTATTTCATAATCGACGTCCGATGCATACGCCACCTCCACGGTGTTGATGATCAGCATAGTCATTGCGGAAATTGCGGCACAAAGCACGTCATTGCCATCTTCATTAGAGCACGCATGCCCCTGTTCTTCAAAGCCGTAAAAGCTTCCGCCGCTTCGGAAAAAAATGATTTTTGTCATTTTCCCTTAAATCAGCCCTCGATCTTTGTAATCTGTACCTTTATGAAAGGCTGTCTGTGACCGATCTTCTTCTTTTCGTTCTTCTTAGACTTGTACTTCATTACATAAATCTTCTTAGCCTTGCCGTTTTTAAGAACGTTTGCTGTTACCTTTGCGCCTGCAATAACAGGTGTACCAACCTCGAACTTTTCTCCGTCCGAAATTGCCTTTACGTCAAAGGTTACTGTGTCACCCTCGTTAACGTCGAGCTTCTCGATGAAAATGATCTCGCCCTCGCTAACCTTGTACTGCTTTCCGCCGGTTTCTATCACTGCGAACATGGAAAGCACCTCTCTTTCATTTTAGACTCGCTATCGCAGGCGGCGTACAAGACGCACTTAAAAGAGCCTACTTTATGCGGCACTCTATTATAGCATATTGCTACAATATTGTCAATAGTTTTTGGAAATTTTGCCGAAAATTATTTTTTCTTCATAAAGGTTAAGTTTTCATCGCTGTAAGAAATTTCATATCCATTAGAGGTGAAATAGTCGATAGCAGCTTGGCTTTCCTCACGGTATCTCATATCAAAAACCGCATATTCGGTATCGGTCTTATATTTTCCGTTTTCTTTATGATATTTTATCTCATAAATTTCATTTCTGTCGGCTATATGGGGCAAAAGCATCGTTGAGCAAACCACCGACGCGTCGTCGGGAAGCTCATTTGTCAGCGTTTCTTCCATACCGGCATAAGCGATTTTATTTTCCTCATACCGTACAGAATAATTTTCTTGGAATGGCAAAACCACCATTGCAAACATCAAAACCGTTGCCACGGTTGCCAACGGAAGCATAATCTTTTTTGGTTCCGCTCCCAACTCCGAAAGATTAAGCACCGTCAAATAAAACAAGAACGCGGTAATACCGAAGCTATACTGGAATTTTATATTGGGCTGATACTGATACATCGTCATTATATTTATCAATATCGGCAGAGCGAGAATATATCTTGAAATGTTCTTTGTGGCAAAGGGCAAAAACGAAAGCGGCAAAAGCAACTGCAATACATAAAGTATCTTGGCGTTATCTCCGTTTTTGGACACGAACAGCTGTGTGAGAAAATATCCCGGATTTAATATTACCGTTTTCAAGACGTCGAAAAGTCCGCCGTCGCTGTCATAAATGAGATTCTGATATCGATTTGACATAACGCCTGTTCCGAACTCTTTCATAAGCGACGAGACGATAAAGAAATACAGCAATGCGGAAGCCGCAAGAATTACCGAAATTTTCTTTTTCCCTTTGAGGAAGAAAACGTACGCCGCAAAAACCAGCAAATATATAAACGCATCTTCTTTTACAAGCAAAACGAGCAATGCAAAGACTGCCGTATGGATATATTTCTCCTTTTCAAAAAAGCAGAAGGTCCACATAAGAAGAGGCACCAGGAAGCAATTCTCGTGAAGGTCATAAAAGGTTCCTGCGGCTATTGCCGGATAAAAAGAATACACAACAGCCAGCAATGCGGTGGCACGCGAGGAAAGCCCTTTATGCTTTGCCATAATACAAAGCGGCACGACGCCCGAATACAGGACAAGTGCCTGAAGTATCTGAAGAGTCGCGGGGTGCGGAGCCACAAAATAAAACGGAAGCATCAAATAGTATATCGGCGAAAAATGAACGGCAAAATGCGACAAAAGCATATCACGCTCGCAGGTAGTATCAGGCACTCCGCTCTCTTTCATATTGTGGAACATATTACACCAGATACCAAAATCAAAATTGGGAGCAGAAAAGGTCAGATATCTGTAAACTCCTATGGATGCGACTATAACGCATGCCGTTGCCGCCGCCACTCCCGCAAAGCTCCATTTCAATCTGCCGTCGAAATTCTTTGGAATCAAATCGAAAACTCCGCTTTTTGAAAGGGCGATTATTATCACGGTCATCACCGCAACAACTGCGGCATACAAGTGATACTGATTTTTTGAAGGTGCATTTCGGAGGAGTTCAAAAGCAAAAAGAAATGAAAAAACAAGCAAACACCATTCTACAGGCTTAAATCTTTCAATCAGCACGTCAAGCCCCGCCATTACAACAGCCGACAACAAAATCAACGCCAGGTATCCCCAGAAAGGAAATTCTCTGCCAAATGAAAGCTCGGCATAGCTCGTTTCGCCCAACATCAAACTAAAAAACGCCACGAGAAGAAAGGCGGTAAACAGATACTTTACCGCCTTTTCCACGGTACAAATTCTTTTTAATTTTTCCTTGATACCGATTTTTTCATTCATATTACTTTATCTTTCTGCACTCAAGATAATATCTCTTGTCCGCCGAATGTCCCATTGAAAAGGTTTTTCTGGGAAGTGCTCCGTCACAGATAACAGTTTTGAAAAGCTGGTCTTTTTCCATACCGTCAAAGATAAATCCAATGGCATTGTCCTGCTTCGCAAGATTTTCAGTGGAATCCACGTCGTGGATATAGTCAACGCTCGATTCGGGATGTGCCGCAATATACTCATCTATAAAGTTTTGAAGAGTTCCGACCGTAAGCTGTTGCGTGGGACGTTTAAACACAATACTTCCCTCTCCGCCGGCGTGCACGTATTCGACCTTCTGCGGCTTTTCGTTGCCGCTCAGATTCTCGGCGTAATCGCAAAGTGCCGCAATAACGGCGGCAGGAGAAACGCCAAACATAACTCTGTATATGGGCTCAAATTTAAGTGCCTCATCGTGAAGGTTAACTATCTCAACGAGCGCATATCTTGACGGGTGCTCAAGTGCCTTATCGCCGAGCTTGGCTTTGATTTCTTCGTATGCTGCTTTAGCCGATGCCAACGAATGATTACCGTCTCCCACAGCAAAAGGAAGCGGAGCGTAGCTGTCTCCGTATTTTTCCTTCATAGCCTCGGGGGTAGAAAGTGCAGACAGCGCCTCGTCTATTCTCTTTTTGCCTTCATCGCTTACAAAATAGCCCTTTATATGACCTCCGCCGAGCATAAGCTCAAAGTCATAAGCTTTCTCGTAGCTTTCGCAAGCGGAAATTTCGGGTTCTATAACGGTTTTCTTGGGATCATCGATGAGCACCATAACGTGCGGAAGCTCTATTGCCGCATCGCGTCTCACGGCAACTCTGGGAGGGATTCTGTCAAGCACGGTTCCCTCTGTCGCTCTCACAAGTGACGTCGCTCCCTTGCGGTAATCATACGCTTCAAGGTCAATTTTGCCAACCAAGCCGCGTCTTACAGCTCCGTCAGACTGAGTTCTTTCAACATATATAAGCGAATCTTTATGCTCAACAAGCACGTTGTCAACGTACTTTAACATAGTGGCATTTATTTTCGGTACTCTCTTATCGGTTTCCGAAAGATAAACCTCGGGAAGGATAAGCTCAAGAGTTGTGGGCGAGCCGCCTGATATTGCTTTTGCCTCTTCCCAGTATTCGGGCTCACTGGTATGCTGGTCACAAGCTATAACAGACCACTTTGCACCGTCAACCTTATTGAAGTCGGGCATAAGTATATCCGCGGGATAAAAACAGTTTTTCATATTTGGATTCCTCTCTTATTTATTCCCATATATTTTATCACAAATTTCTTATTAATTCAATAGGTTACTATAAAAACCTGTCAAAAAAGCCACCTTTTTATCGCATATTTTTATCATTTTGTTAAAAATGCCCTTTGCATTTTTGGCAAAAATTTGGTATAATTAATATACGTAGCTTATAAAACAGTGAAAGGCAGAAAAAATGGCAGCTTTTGTTTTTACCAAAAATCAATACGTGATATACGCTTCAAACGGAATATGCAAAATAGATGACATAAAATCAATGTCGTTTGTAAAAGGTGAACCCGAAAAAGAATACTATATTTTGAAACCGCAGGATTCGCCCAACTCAACAATTTACATTCCGCTTGACAACGAAATTTTGGTTGCCAAATTGCGGCTTCCTTTGTCATGCGACGAAATAACCGACTTGATTTCGGGCATCAGGTTCTGGGATTGGATAGACGACAGAAAGGCAAGAAGCCTGGAATACCGCCGCATTTTCTCTGCTATTACCCCATCCGAGCTTCTATCGGTAGTCAAAACACTCCTGCAAAAACGAGTTGAAGTATCAAATGCAGGAAAGAAGATGTGTGCCATAGATAAGGATGCTTACGAAACGGCTTTGCGTTATCTTAAAGATGAATTCAAGTTTGCCTTTGAGGGTAACGTTGAAAGGGTTTCGGAAATTTTAAAAACAGCTTTTGGCAATTACCCTGCTTCAATATAAAAAAGAAACGGCACCGCTTGGCGGTGCCGTTTTTGTAATTAGATTTTAAGCACACGAAAAATATACCACAAAACTGGAAAATTTTTTACGACTATAGACTTTTCAAAAAAAGTATGATAGAATGAAAATGTAATTATTTAATTTATGGGGGTATTATGGCTAAAATAGGAATCTACAAAGAACCCGACACCAGTATAACCCGTTATTTGGAAAGAACCTTTAAAACCTGGCTTATGCACTGGCACAGAGAGGTGGAGATCGTTCACGTAATGGAGGGACCTTGCACTTTTGTTGTGGGAAAGAAAAGCTACGTGGGCAACTCCGGAGATTTCATAATTACCCGCGGTTGTGAGCCACACCAATTTGTCACTCCTATATTCAAGAAAATGCAGATCTGCAAGTTTAACATCGGACTTATATACGGCATAACAAAAAAGTTTCAATACCCCAAATCCTTTATAAGCTCAGATGAGATCGCCCTGATTCCCGGACTTTATGACGAGTTATGCTCGGTTTTCGACAAGCTTGGAAAGATTTACAACGAAGGCGGAAGCAATATCATTGCCGATTGCTACACCATACTTCTGTTCAATCTGCTCGCTGAAAACTTCCCCGACAAAACCGAAAATTCATCCTACGA
>JAFTLM010000221.1 GCA_017455945.1 Clostridia bacterium
CCAAATAGCTTTTGAAATCGCTCGGCTTGGGTTTATCTATTCTCGTTCCCTCTTTTTTGCAGGCTATTATTTCACTTGCGCAAAGCTCAAGCATAGACGTGTCTCTTGAATTGACGGCAAGGCAAGCCACGATAAGAATCCCCATTAAAAAGATTATGCGAAGCACCGCCCAAACAGCAGTCAACTCGCCAAATAACGCAAAAAACGCTGTGCCGACTACGGGGTCTATCAAAAAATTTACCGCAAAAATGTCAAAAGCAAACGCACAGATATAAAGAAGAAATTTTCTTATCATAGTTTTTCACCCATTGCTATGGAATCGATTATCGCCAACTCTTCGGCTCCGAACTCTGTATTTCCGAGCATTCCCACGTTATCCAGAATTTGCTCGGGCTTGGACGCTCCGACCAGGACACTTGTAACTGCTTTGTGGTTATAGACCCACGCGAGAGCCATCTGTGCCAGCGTCTGTCCGCGGGAATCGGCGATTTCGTTAAGCTTTCTTACCTTTTCAAGCTTTTCCGCGCTAAGCGATTTTTCGTTAAGAAAACGTCCGTCTGTCCTTACTCGGCTATCCTCGGGGATTCCGCCGAGATATCTGTTTGTCAGAAGTCCTTGAGCCAGGGGGCTGAAAATAATCATTCCTTTTCCCTTTTCCTCGCAGGCATCAAGAATACCGTTTTTCTCGGGTGTACGATTGAAGATTGAATAGCTGTTTTGGTTGATGACAAACGGGCATTTGAGGTCAGCAAGGATATCAGCCGCCTTTTTCATAGTTTCGCCGTCATAGTTTGAAAGCCCCACGTAGAGTGCTTTTCCGCTTTTGACGATGCTGTCAAGAGCCCCCATAGTTTCCTCAAGGGGCGTTTCCTTATCCATACGGTGGTGGTAGAAAACATCCACGTAGTCAAGCCCCATTCGTTCAAGACTTTGGTCTATGCTGGCAATGAGGTATTTTCTGCTTCCCAGGTCACCGTAGGGACCGGGCCACATATAGTAGCCCGCCTTGGTACTGATAATCATCTCGTCTCGGTAGGATTTCATATGGTTATGAAGTATCTTTCCGAAGTTACGCTCCGCCGCACCTGCCTCGGGTCCGTAGTTATTTGCCAGATCAAAATGCGTAATGCCGTTATCAAAGGCGGTAAAACACATTTTTTTCATATTGTATTCATCGGCGTTGTCTCCGAAATTGTGCCACAGTCCAAGCGATACCGCCGGCAGTTTCAGACCGCTGTTGCCGCATCGGTTATACTTCATATCCGAATATCTGCTTTCCTTCGCTGTATAAGCCATAAGCCCTCCGATAAAACTTTTTTATTATTCTTACTCATTTTAACACATAATAATCAAAATGTCAACAGAAGATATTGTCTGCACAAAATGAAAAAGAGCTGTCTTTAAAAAGACAGCTCTTGAATTATTTACATCTCGGGGAAATTCTGATATCCTGCGGGAGGAGTGATTGTGATCTTATCGGCATCAAACTCATAGTAATCCATAGTAGCCTTAACGGTTGTGGTTGTGTTGATTCCCTGAACGTTGACGCCCATATTAAAGCTCATTTCGTACTTGGAAAGATATCCGGAGGATGCAACAGTATAAGTAATTACTATATCATCTATTTCAAGCTCGGATATATCGCTTGAACCACCCATCATAGAAGCATACATTTCCTCTACAAAATCAGCGTAGATGTCGCCAAACTGCTCCTTGGTAAGTGTTACCTTAACAGATCTGGTGCCGTTGGAATTCTTTATTACCTTCTGATTGTCAAGAATATTGTCGGGAAGAGACTCTACAAGGCTGTTTGCCATACTTGTGTACTCGTCGTCCTCTGTGCCGAGGTAGGTCTTATACTCCTGACCGTCCATTACGTAGTAACCCCAGCCGTTCTCGGAATACATAGTCATTTTCTGCTCCATTCCCATAATCGACATATTCATATCAACGTAAGCAGTGGGCATATCGGACTGTGCATTCTTTATCTTGATTTCAAGATCCAACGGAACGTCAACAGACATTCCCATAAGTTTCATACTCATTTTCATAGACATCTTGCCCGACAAAGCATCGGAACCCTCTGTCTTTTCAACAGCATTCTTTACAAGCTCTTTTGCGCTGATACTTGTGTCAACCTGTCCGTCTTCGTTTTTCTTGTCGCAGGAAACCATAAACACTGCCGAACAGACAATGCAGATAACCAGCAAAACAGATAAAATTTTCTTCATAGTTTTTCTCCTTACATAGATGATATTTACGCCAATCAGCGTGTGTACATTATACCACAATAGTAATTGATTGTCAACAAAAACGCCAAAAAAGTACCGAGCATTTTTTGCTTGCGGCTGTCAAGCACCGCTTGCGAAGGCTTGGAATACATAGAAAGCAAAAGAAGAATTACTTAATCAAAAATAAATTTATGGACTGAACCCAAAGGTTCAGTCTGTCGAAAAACGCCCACTGTGCGAAAGGGTAGGAGGGCGATTTTCGACAGACTGAAAGAGCCGTCTTAAGACGGCTCTTTCAGTTTACAAAATTATGTGATTGAAGTTTCCGATAGATTTGAGAAGCTCGGGCTCGCGTTTGTGACAAGTAAACAGCAGGCACTGCCCTCCGTGCTGGGTATACGCATAAAGCATAGTAAGCATATTTTGCGTTCTGACGTCATCAAGCAGTGAAAAGCTCTCGTCAAAGGTAAGCGGAGGCGGATTCTCACTGCATATCAATGCCACAAGTGCCATTCTCAAGGTAATATACGCCGCATCGCGTGTTCCCTTACTGAGTGCATCGATAGGCTTGTTGGCTCCCTCTACGTTCACGCTTATGTCAAAATCTGCGGAAAGCCCTATGTCGGAATATTTTCCCGCTGTCAGCTTGCCCATAAGGTCGCCTGCGTGCTTCCTTATTGTGGGGGTTACGTTTTTGCGTATGGTATCAGAAGCGGTATCTATGGCCTTTATTGCCATAACCAAAGCATTGTAATTCTGACGGCAGTCCGCAAGCTTTTTGCACACGTCTCCGTACTCACTTTCAAGCTTAGCGGGATCCTGTGCTTTTGCGGTAAGCGCGATAAGCTCTTTCTCAAGGCTTACCCGTTTTTGCATAGCAACGTCGTGCTGGACTTTTGAAAATTCATATCTCCTGCGCAAATCCGAAATATCGGTGTTTCCCACAACCGCAACAACGTCGACGTCTTCGGGCACTCTGCTTCTTAAATCCTGCTCGCTGTAGCTCTCAAGAGAACGCCTGATGGAGGACAGCATATTTTTTGATGCCTGCAGCTCCAAGTAAAGTCTGTCTTTTTCGGCACAGACCTCCCTGAAGTCGGAACATCTGTTTTTCAGAAGCTCGCAAACTGCGTTCGGTTTTTTTTCTGTAACAGGAGTATCGGTTTCCGAAAGCAGATTCAATGCCTGCTCCATACGTTCCTCAAAGGCTTTCTTAGCTGCGGAAAGTGCACCCGAAGCCGCATCAAATCGCTCGTCGTGTTCCACACACAAGGCATAATTTTCACGGCATTTTTCAGCATGCTTTTCAAATTCTTCAAGTGTTGCCGTTTGGGTTTTAAGTCCATACTGTGAAAAAAGCTCTATTCTCTCTTTGGTTCGTTTTGAAACCGCAACGCTTTTCACGATTCCCAACGTCAACAAAACCACGCCAACAGCCGTCAACGCCGAAAAGACGGCAACGGTATATTGAGTTGGTATAAACGTCAAAAGATTCGAGATGAAGGATGGCTCAGAAAACAGTATGGGGGCAACAAGACCAAAGGCTCCCAAAAGGACAACGAGTCCGCCGAAAATATAGAAAAACAGCGATGCCGTAACGGCATTTTTCCTCTTTTTGAAGAGCTTAAGTATATTTTGTATTATATTATCTTTTTTACCGTTCTCTATTTTTTTGTGAAGCTCGGCAAGAATTCTGTCACCGCAGGACGATGTCTCTGCCGCAGAAAGCTCCTTTTGTGCGACCCCGAGGTTTGACGCCGCTTCCGAAAGTGCTCGCTCGGAAGCGTCCAGATCTTCCGTAACCTCTCTGCTCGGAAGGGTTCCGAAAAATCCGCGTTTTGCGGTAAGCTCTTGAATTTCGGCATTCAAGGAGTTGATTTTCTCTTCCTCCGCGTGCAGTTCTTCAAATCGCTTAAGCACCACGCAGTTTTCGTAAGTTTTTATTTTTTCTTCGGTATAAGCCTCATTCTTGGAGTGAGTTTCCTCAAGCTCTTTCAGGTGTGCAATGGCGTTTTCGGTAGGAATGATGACCTCGGCGTCCTCCTTGGCTTTTCTCAGCACGTCGGCAAGCTCTGCTTTCTGTGCTTCAAGCTCGTATATTTGTCCGCCCTTCGCATTTTTGTGCAAAAAGATTCTTCTGAATTTGTCAAGGCTATCCTGGGCTTTCTTTGTATCTATTTTTTCGTCAGCCGAAAGCAAAAGATTCTCAATCGACGACCGCACCGAGTTACCGTCGATGTTGGAGCATTCGAGCTGTCTTATGCAGGACGTACTGTCGTACACCTCGGGAGAAATGCCCATAAAAAGCTTTTTAGGAAGGTCTTTTTCGTTCACGGGGCTTCCCGTAGCCAAATCTATTATTTTACACTCGTCTATGGCATCTCTTGAAGTGGAGCCCTTGAGTTGGTATTTGCGTTCAATACGGAACTGTCCTTCCGGTATGGTTATCTCCATACTTCCTTCGGCATTCTGGTTATCCCACGAAAGCCCTTTGTCTCTGTCGCTGAGCTCTTGTGAAGCGGTTTTTTTCGGCATTCCGTAGAGCATAAAACGAATAAATGCAACCACGGTGCTTTTACCTGCCTCATTACGTCCCTCAAAGACATTTATTCCGTTTTGCAATGAGAAGCTACGACTTTTCAGCCCGCCGAATTCGGTAATATTTATTTTATCTATCCTCATTTTTATGTCCTCTTGAGCGTTAAAGAATAATCGGTTTGTCGTCCAGCGCGGAAAGTCCGAGACGAAGTGCGAGAATTGCTGTTTTCCTCTCTTCCTCCGAACCCTCTCTTATAGTTTTCAGCAAGGTCCTGTAAAACTCGCCTCTGACGCTGATGTCCTGCATCAGAATTTCTTCATCAAAAGTGGGAAGCGTTTCGTCCTTTATGTCTATCGAATACAAATCTTCAACATATTTTCCGATAACCTGCTTATTGGGAGCATAGTCAGAAGCGACGGAGCCTTGCAAAATCACTCTCAACGAGGTATCATCGTGATAATTGCGCATCTGTATTCTGAGACGGATCTTTTCTATGACGTTTTCATCGTTCTCCGCCCCGGTTACGTCTATTTTTTCAATCATATATCTTCGCTTGGCAAGCTGTATTTTCTTGGTGGTGATTTTGCGGCCTTCCACTTCAAGAAGAATAGCTCCTCCAAAATCAAGCTCGTCAAAGCTTCTGCCCTCCGCACAGCCGCTGTACGCCGCAAGTGTGCCGTTGTAGTTGCCTATATCAGGAGCGTTATGTATATGACCGAACGCGGCATAATCAAACGGCGAGGCATTAAGCTCTCCCGGCGATATGGGAGCATATTTTGAGAGCGACTGAATGATATCCGCGTGTGCGCAAAGAATATTGAGCCTGTCGGGATTGACGCTGTATTCCAGATCCAAGGGATGCTTCTCGTATGACGAAGATGTGAAGGCATAGCCCCACACCGACACGCCGAGCTCTTCAAAATCAAAGAACGAGAGTCTTTCGTCATCAAATATACGAACGTTTTTTGAAAAGCCCGAGGAGTATATTCCGTTTTTGACGTATGGGTCGTGATTTCCGGGAGATATGACTATCGGACAGCCTGCCGACTTGAACAGCTCGGCGGTATATTTTACGGTGGTTGAGCCTGTAAAAGCACTGTCAAAAAGATCTCCCGCAACAAGAACCAAGTCAACGTGCTGATTTCTTATATAGCAAACCAGATTGCGGAGCAGCTCTCGCTGTTCTTCACGGCGCTTTTCGCTCTGTATGGGATCAAGCCCCGAAAAGGGGCTGTCAAGGTGCAAATCGGCACAGTGTAATATCTTAATCATTGAGTTTCCTCCAATAAAGCTGTACGCATTAAAAGCTACCTTAAGTATACCATAAAATTGCACTAACTTCAAGAGCATTTTGCAAAAGATTTATACATAACGCAAAAAAATATTTGTTGACACGCACAGCGTTTTGTAGTATAATATAGGATGTATATTGACACTTCAAAAGGAGCGATATTTTTATGTACAGAATTGTAAAAAAAGAAGTGCTTAATCCTACAGTAACACTTATGGAAATAGATGCCCCGCTTGTGGCTAAAGCCGCCGAGCCGGGACAGTTTATAATATTGCGTGTTGACGAAGACGGTGAGCGTATACCTCTTACTGTTGCCGATTACGACCGCAACAAAGGTACTGTGACGATAATCTTCCAGGTGGTTGGAGCGACTACAGAAAAGCTCAATCACAAGGAAGAGGGCGAGTACATCTGCGACTTTGCGGGCCCTTTGGGCAAGCCTACCGAAACCGAAGGCTTGAAAAAGGTTGCGGTTGTGGGCGGCGGTGTCGGCTGTGCTATAGCCTTTCCCGTTGCGAAAAAGCTTCACGGTATAGGCTGTGAGGTACACTCTATAGTCGGCTTCAGAAACAAAGACCTTGTTATTCTGGAAGATGAGTTTAAGGCAAACTCATCAAAGTTTGTGCTTATGTCAGACGACGGAAGCTGCGGCGAAAAGGGACTTGTTACAGATGCTCTCCGCAAGCTTATTGAAAGCGGCGAAAAGTATGACCGTGTTATTACCATCGGTCCGCTTATTATGATGAAATTCGTCTGCAAGCTTACTAAGGAATACGGGATTTCCACCGTTGCAAGTATGAACCCCATTATGATAGACGGAACCGGAATGTGCGGTGGCTGCAGACTTACCGTAGGCGGAAAAACCAAGTTCGCTTGCGTGGACGGTCCCGAGTTTGACGGTCACGAAATAGACTTCGATGAGGCGATGGCAAGAGGTGCAATGTACAAGCCTTTTGAACGCCACGCTCACGAGGAAACCTGCAATTTGTTTAAATTAGGAGAAAATAAGTAATGCCGAATATGTCGCTAAAAAAGAATGAGATGCCCTCCCAGGCACCCGACGTAAGAAATAAAAACTTTCTTGAGGTGGCGCTCGGATATACAGCCGAACAGGCAATAGACGAGGCAAAACGTTGCCTTAATTGCAAAAACAAGCCCTGTGTAGGCG
>JAFTLM010000222.1 GCA_017455945.1 Clostridia bacterium
AGGCGGCTGGGGACTCACCACCCGCCTCGCTCACAAGTTGCTTCGCAACATGCCCATCCGCCCTCACGAAACAGTTACAAGAAAAATGGAGGTGTTGAGCCGACATTTTTCGGAGTGCGACGGATATGTTCGCACAAATTATATTACGTGAACGCCGAAGGCATTCGCCCCCGCCGGTCAGGCGGTAAACTATAATTTAGCCTTCAAAAAACGCAAAAAAGAGTTGAGCCATACGGCTCAACTCTTTTCGTTAAACATCTCAAATTAAAGGCTCGACAGCGTTCTGTCGCAGTTGGGGCACTTGCCGTTTTCGTCAAGACGTGCTCCGCACTTTCCGCAGAAACGGTTCTGAACGGGCTCCTGAACGGGTTCTACTCTGTAAACCGTCTCGGGCTGAGGTGCAACAGGTTCTACCCTGTAAACCGTCTAGGGCTGAGGTGCAGCAGGCTTCTTAGGCTCTGCTTTGGGAGCGGGAGCGGGGGCAGGCTCTGCCTTCGCTGTGCGAGCGGTTTTCTTGTTAAGCTCTACCATATTGTCAGCCATATGAAGGAACTTGATAAGAAGAGTTCCCAATACGTAGATGTACACGGGACCGGCTATCATCATAATAAGTCCGATGTAACCCTGCCATACAACTTGTGAACTCCATCCGTTGGGAACCTCTACAAATCCCGTAAACGTGTAAATGAGACCGAACGTTGCTGTGAAAAGACAACCTGCTATGGTGCAAACCTTAATTATCACCTCGGCAAGCCCAAGCTTAAAGTTGAACAGGTCGTGAAGCATACAGAAGAATCCGGAAAGACGGTTTCTCTTCTTTTCGGGAAGCACGAAAATTGCCATAAGAATGGCGAGTGTAATCGCAGCCGCACCGAAAACAATCATCAAAATCAAGTTAACTATACCCATAGTATTTCTCCTTTTGTTGCGAAAAAATTTCGCTGTGCCTCGCACAGCAACTGTGATTATACCACATCAAGGGTGTTTTGTCAAGGCGATTTGGCAAAATCAAGAAAGCAAAATGTCAAAAGCCTCCTCGGCTGACGAAACGGTATTGGTAACCGCCTGTACCAGCTCCTGACAGCGTGAGCTTACCGCAAAAGAATACTTTGAGCCGCGCACCATAGCCAGGTCGTTTCCGCTGTCGCCTATGCAAGCCGTCTCGAATTTGGTAAGCATAAGACGTGTCTGAAGGTCGGAAAGAGCCACGCCCTTGTCTGCAAAACGGTTGACAAACTGTGCCATCTTGTGCTCTCCCCCGTCCCAGTGTGTCCTCAGCCCCGACGTGGGCGGAAGCTTTACTTCCGTGCCGTAGGAGGTTATCTTGAATATCTTCTCGTCGATATCCTCAAGGCTTGACACAGACTTCGCTCCGAAAGCCGCCGCTTCTGCGGGCAGTCTGCCCACCGCGTAATTTTCAAAAGCTCCGTGAAGCAGGAACGAAATCCCCTCTCGGCTCTTGCCGAAAAAGAACTCCAAATCGGGCTTTTCTATCTTTCTTTGGTAGACCGCCTTGCCGCCCTTTACGCAATAAGCGCCATCACAGCAAATAAAATATATCTCGTCTTTGAACGCAGGGAGTTCCCTCTCAAGCTCGCCGTATGTGCGCCCCGACGAAACCGCCACCTTTATGCCCCTTTCAAGGGCGGTGGCAATTCTCTTTACAACTCCGTCGGACACACGGCTCTCGCCATAGGGCAAAAGCGTGCCGTCAAAGTCGGAAACAATAAGCTTCAGCATAATATCACCTCGATTTTTGAGTGTAAAATAAATTGTAGTTTGTCGGCGAGGGGTGTGTTTGCACTCGCCAAGTCCAGAAAGGTTTTTGCGGAGCTTTTTGCAAAAAGCGACCTCTTGTGCCCGCAGGCACTCGGCGTTTCTTTTGGGAGCTTTTCTTTGCGCCTTTTGTGTCAAAGAAAAGCGG
>JAFTLM010000223.1 GCA_017455945.1 Clostridia bacterium
AGAAGGCGGAGGGTGTAACACTGATAAAAATCACCTCTGTCCTGCTGGGTCTTAACTACCCACCCCGCACCGCACGTATTATCAAGACCCGAATCTATAGCTTTGGTATAAAACTCTGATACCATAAGCGGCAGACCCGAATTTTCGGAAACGTGTTTAAGGTTTTCAACAGGAACATCCCACTCGCGATACCAATTTATCGTAAGGCAGTCAAGATGAAGCCCCGCGAAGCGAAGCACCCAAGTCATGGAAACAACGTCCGGGAGCATCCTTGTCCCCAGAATCATATGATTTGGGTCATATTTTCTAACCGCAGACGTAGCAAGGCTGTAGTAACGATCATAAACAAATCCGGCAAAAAGGTCAAGCATTTCGGGAGTAACGTCTTCCTCGGTCGGATATTCTTTACCTGTTATATTTACAAGCCAAGTCCAGGCACAGGCGTAAGAGTAATGATATATTGAATCCGCAGGCGAAAGGCGGAGATAGTTGTAAAGCATCTCGGAATCCATGGGAAGCTCATTGCCTATTGTGCGTCCAAGCATCCAGGTTTCATCCTTCTCGGCCTCAAGTGCCTGTGCCTTGGTATCGCACCACTCAACAAATGCCGGGTCAAAAACGTTCATAGTGTTGTTACCTGCAAAATCTGTTGATCCGCCGTCGGAAATATTCGTTCCAATATGGTCACCGTATGTGCTGACAAAGTTAATACCGTTTTGATATATCATACCGTCAACCACATTGCACGTATCGTTTGTAAGCTCGGTGGTAGCGTTAAATCCCCAATCATCCTTTATTTGACGGGTAACCGAAAGCCCCCACTTCTCACTTGTTCCGCACTTTTCAAGAGCAGCTGACTTGTGAGTAGGTGAATTGAGATAGCTTACACGAATATTTGCGACAGACCTTATATAACACGGATAGCCGAGAGGATCGATTATCCACAATCTATCACCGATTTTTTTGGAATAGAAGAATCCGGTTTTCTCTTGGCGAAGGTTATTGTCAATCAAACCTCCGTAAATGTCAAACTCCTGTTCTTTATAGAAGTCGGAATATTCTCCGACACATATAAGCGAATCGAAGGTTCGTGTGGGCTCGTATCGGTTGAAATCACTCTCTTTCCACTTTGTTGTGGTAAGTCCCACGGGAGTGGTGCGCCCCTGGCCCGTGGTTACTACGGTTTTTGTATACTCAGCATCGTCAATCGGTATCAAATCGGTCTCGGTAATCCCCTGCCCAAGAAGATATTGATACCTTTCGTACCACTCGTCGTAAACTTGCTGTGCCCAGGTCCAGATAGCGGCATTTTGCGCCTCATCCGCAACCAAGTTTTTTGTATATGATGTAATATTATTCGCGGCTGTTGCCGTCAGCGTAGTTCCTCTGTAATCAATCCTGTTTTCTCTTGTGGTAGCTTGAGGGTGGGATATAAGAACAAAAGAAAGCTTTTCCTCACCAGCCGCAAGCGCGGTATCAACAGCATCTGTAAGGTCAACAGGGTCGATAGCTCCCGCAATACACATAGAAGCAATTTTTTCTCCCCTTTCGGGTTGCGTATTCCACGTAACGGTGTCGGTTGTCCATGTGGCGGCTACCTTGTATATATCGTAATACACAGGGGCACCCTCACCTACTTTGTTGAAATTTGGTTTGAAAAAGACCTTGCTATACGGTATTGTATCAAACTCTTTGATATCAAACGTGAAATATATACAACGGTTGTATCCTGTTTTATCATTTTTCAAAAGAAGGGGCTCCTCATTGTTTTGATTAAGACCTCTTTTTTCGATAATCTCAAGCCAATTCATATCTGCCCATTCGCTTCCATCCCGCACATATGCCTTTTCGGTAGGAAATACGGTTATTTCACTTGCAGCGTTTTGTGCATCAAGGTAAACAAATTCACTCTCTTGCGCCGTCGCAAAGCCAACCAAAGCTTGAACAAGCATAATAACAGCCAACAAACATACAACTGTTTTCTTCATTTTCGAGTCTCTCCTTTGGATTTTGTTGTTTTCATTCTATCACATCCAACTAAAGTTTGTATATAACAAAATTGCTTTTAAAAGATTTTTTAAACAATTCAGCCATTTTGGCTCGCTAAAATTCGGGAAGTCGAATTCTCGCCTGCGGGCTCGGTCAGGGTCGGCTCTACAGCCATTTAGGCTGTATTCACTCCCGACCCGTTCGAATTTGATTCGGGGAGTCAGAACCTGGTTTGCGCCAAGTTCAGCTAATTTTGAAAAAAGGCTACGCAAACCCGCAATTCCTTCGGTCTTGAAGTTCTGACTGTTTAGTCTGCATGCAAAAAAGAATAGGACACCACAAGGTGTCCTATTCTTTTTTGGTGGAGTCGAGGGGAGTCGAACCCCTGTCCGAAAACCCGTTAATACAACTTTCTACGAGTGTATTCTGTTATTTGAATTCCCCTTGAAGGGCGTCAACAGACAGACTTCCTTCGCAAGTAGCTTTTTAGTGCGTGACAGATACAAAAGCAAACTCTCGGTTCACGTTCACCGCTGAAATGACGCTCAGCTCGGAGCCGCGATACTCTCCGAGGGAACGGGCGGCATTAAGATGCCGCGGCACTGCCGTTAGGCAGCCACTGCTACTTTAGTGTTAGCGTTTAATTTTAAATTTGAGCCTTGAAAGAGTTACTCAGCTCTACTCGCTTATCATATCTCAAAATCCCCGTCGAAACCTTTACGACCCCATATTTCAAGATAACGCTTGTATATTATACACCATTTTTCTATTTTTTGCAATAGCTTTAAAAAAGTTTTTATCGCCTTTTTTTGACACGGTTGACTTTTACAGTGAAATATGGTACAATTAAACAAAGATTTAAAGACTTGGAGGAAAAATGAAGCTTGTAGCAACAGATCTGGACAGCACACTTCTTCGAAGCGACAAAAACATTTCTGACTATACCGTGGAAATTTTCAAAGAATGCAAGAAAAAAGGGATACTTGTTGGATTTGCGTCATCGCGTGCCGAAAGTGCAATGACGCGCTTTATAAAGGCTATAGAGCCCGATTTTCTCATTTCCAGCGGTGGAGCGACGATACGTGTCGGAAAAAATATAATACACGAAAGCCTTATCAGTCCCGAATCCGTAAAAACTATTTTGGAAATGAGTCGTAAATTTACAGGCAGGAAAGGGCTTGTAACCCTGGATTGTGTGGACGGTTATTATTGCAATTTCATCCCCACTGACCCTGACAGAGGTGCTACGGCAAAATACTCCGATTTCAAAGATTTTGACGTTCCCTGCTACAAAATAACCGCAGTACTTGAAAAAGACGAATGGGTGTCACAGATACTTGAAGAGTGCAAGGATTGCTTTTATGTAAGCTACACCGGCGAGACCTGGCGAAAATTCGCTTCAAAAGGCGCGGAAA
>JAFTLM010000224.1 GCA_017455945.1 Clostridia bacterium
ATAAGCGTGTCAATAAAGGTCTCCGTACAGGGGAACTGACGGTGGCAGTGGTTGAAACTGAACATATAGTGGAACCAGCCGTTAAGATGGTGGTTTATAGGAAGTCTGCTTTTCTCAATAGCTCCATCGTAGCCCATTCCGTACTTCTTGTCGCAATGGTCGGTAAGGTAGTCGAAATAAGCGTTCTGCCACTCAAGGGAAGGATTTTCGGCAATTATCTTTGCCGCAAAAACGCCCGCACCGCAATGAGATATACTCCAAGCGGTGTCCACCCAGTCAAGGCTGTCCAGAAATTCATAAAGCACGGAGATATCGTCAAACTGTTTAAGAGCGGTAAAGGGGTGCGTGGGGTACTTGTCAAACAGCTCAAGTGCCGCCGTACAGTGTGCGGTAGTGTGGTATGTATGGTGAGTTTTCTCGTTGAAAAGACCGCTTTCGGGGTCCTGGAAGCCGCGGAGGTTCTTGATAAAGCCCTCGCGCTCCTCATCGTCCTGGGGAAAAGCACCCGTAGTGTAAAGAATATTCGCCGCGTCGGCAACGCCGTAGGGGTTTGAGCCTAACTCACGGTCGTTCTTTTTGTTCTGCCAGAGCCAACGGGCGTAGTCGCCCTTGCCTATTTTGTGGGTAGCAACCGTCTTTTCGATTTTTTCAATCAATCCGTCAAGATTGATATTTATTTTTGACATATCCGAATCTCCTTTTGTTTTTTCTCTATTTTACAATGAAATCAAGATGTACGTCAAGGTATTTATTGTTGTATTTTTGGTAATTATTGCTTTTTTGCAACGGTCAGATAAAACCTTCCGCCCAGGTCAAGACTTTGGGTGTTAAAATCCACACACGGATACTCAACGGAGGACAGGGTTGAAAGCGAACGGCAAAGGGGTCTGCCAAGAAGCTTTGACAAAGCCTCTTTTCTCGTCCATATACGGCAAAGCTCCTCCGCTGTAGGGCATTTCAGAAACTCCTCAAGCTCACAAGCCTCAAAGAATCTTTCCGCAAAAGCCACGGGGTCCTTTATGCGTCCGACCTCCTCCATTGACTGGAGGTCAACCCCCACGGAAGTATCTGAAAGAACTGCGGCACAATATCCGCCCGAATGCGAAACGCTGAAAAAATAGGGCAGATCGGGCAAAAAAGGCTTGCCCTCGGGCTCTGTCGCCAGCTCGAAGCGAGAAACTCCCGCCTTTTCCAAAAGCCGGGAAAGCAAAACCATTCCCGCTTTGCGTTCTCTGCGGGCGACACCGCCCACAGCGTTGATATAGGCTTTTACCGATTCGGAGGCGGTGTCGCTCACCGCACCGCCGTCAATGGGAGAAATCTCAATTTCAAGCATCGTTTTCCCTCTCATACATATTTATATAAGTATATCATATTTACAAACACATTGCAAGAGGTTTGGGGGAATTTTCCCTTCGGGTTTGGCGGAGCAGCCTATCACAAAAATCTCACGTTTTCGGCAAACTCGTCCACAAAGAAGCCGTTTTCTTTTGCGTCCTCAAGCGAACGTATTTCTTTGCCCAATATCTTCAGATTCTCAAAGGTGATGTTTCTTGTAACGCAGGGCTTCTTCGCACCCGGTGCAACACCTCTGGGATAGCCTCTGACAGCCGACTCGCGAAGCTCGCCCCCCGCAAGGGTCACGTTTCTGAGGCGGATATTCTCTATAACGCCGTCGCCAAGACCCCATTCGGGCTGGTTCATATGTGATATCTGTATAAAGTTCTCCTCGGTTTCCTCGGCGTAGATATTCTCGTAGGTAATGTTTCTTATTGTAGCGTTGCCCGCGTTGTGGATAGAAATTATACTGCGGTGGAGCTTGTTTGTCTGGGTCTGCCTGTGCATAACGTCCACGTTGCGGAAAAGAACGTTCTCCACCACCGAATTG
>JAFTLM010000225.1 GCA_017455945.1 Clostridia bacterium
AACTCCGCTTTTCTTTGACACAAAAGGTGCAAATGAAAAGTGGAATCGCAAGCGATTCGGATAAAACAATACTTTTGTGCTTAAACAGCACAAATTTGCTACGCAAACCGTATTGTTTTACATCCCACCCAGTTTTGCCTCGCCGGCGAGGCGCGCTTTTCGCAAAAAGCTCCGCAAAAACCTTTCTGGACTTGGCGAGTGCGAACACACCCCTCGCATTTATCTTTCTCCCCCCACAAAAAAAGAAAGATGATGTTGTTTAGACATCATCTTTCAAATTGGATTATTTTGCGAAGGTTGCAATTTCCTCTGCAGCCTGTGCTATAAATTCGTCTATAGTCATCACGGTGCTTTCGCCTGTCTTTCTGGAACGAACGGCAACCTTGCCTTCGCTCATTTCCTTTTCACCGATTACAAGCATATAGGGCACCTTCTGAAGCTGTGCTTCGCGAATCTTGTAGCCTATCTTCTCGTTTCTTTCGTCAAGCTCGGTTCTCATATTGAGTGCCTCAAGCTTTCTCTGGAGCTGTTCGGCGTATTCGTGCTGGTCTACGCCGATAGGAAGAATCTTTATCTGTGTGGGAGCTATCCACATGGGAAGCGCTCCCGCGTACTTCTCAAGAAGAAGCGCGAGTGTTCTCTCGTAGCAACCGAGAGATGTTCTGTGGATAATGTAGGGGGTTACTCTCTTATCGTTGCTGTCGGTGTATTCCATTCCGAACTTCTTCGCAAGAAGCATATCTATCTGGATAGTGATAAGCGTATCTTCCTTACCGTGTACGTTCTTTATCTGAATGTCGAGCTTAGGTCCGTAGAAGGCTGCCTCGTCGATACCGATAGAGTAATTGTCCTTACCAAGAAGCTTATCAAGCAGGTTGCCCATAATGCCCTGTGCCTCGTCCCACTGCTCGGGTGTACCCTCGTACTTATCTGTACGTGCGGGATCCCACTGGGAGAATCTGAAGGAGCAATCCTCTTTAAGTCCGAGAGCGTCAAGCATAAAGAGCGCCAACTCAAGGCAGCCCTTGAATTCTTCCTCAAGCTGTTCGGGAGCAAGCACAAGGTGACCCTCGGAAATCGTAAACTGTCTTACGCGGATAAGACCGTGCATTTCTCCGCTGTCCTCGTTTCTGAAGAGTGTTGACGTCTCGCCAAGTCTCATGGGAAGGTCTCTGTAAGAACGCTTCTTATTAAGGAAAACCTGGTACTGGAAGGGGCAGGTCATAGGACGGAGAGCAAAGCACTCCTTTGTTTCGTCGTTAGGGTCGCCCAAGATGAACATACCGTCAAGGTAGTGATCCCAGTGTCCCGAAATCTTATAAAGCTCACGCTTTGCCATAAGAGGGGTCTTTGTGAGAAGGTAGCCGCGGCGGCGTTCCTCGTCCTCGACGAAACGCTGAAGGAGCTGGATGGTTCTTGCCCCCTTGGGAAGCATAATGGGAAGTCCCTGACCCACAACGTCAACCGTTGTAAAGTACTCAAGGTCACGTCCGATCTTATTGTGGTCACGCTTCTTTGCCTCTTCGACAGCGGCAAGATATGCATTCATCTCGTCCTTTGAGGGGAATGCGACGCCATAAATTCTCTGAAGCATCTTATTGTTCTGGTCGCCCTTCCAATAAGCACCTGTGCACTGCGTAAGCTTAAATGCCTTTATAGCGCCTGTGGAATGAAGATGAGGACCCGCACAGAGGTCGGTGAACTCGCCCTGCTTATAGAAGCTGATAACGGCATCCTCGGGAAGCTCGTTAATAAGCTGAACCTTATAGGGCTCATCCTTCTCGGTCATAAGCTTTACAGCCTCGTCTCTGGGAAGCTCGAAACGTTCGATAAGAAGATTTTCTTTTACTATCTTCTTCATCTCGTCCTCAATCTTTGCCAGATGCTCGGGAGAGAACGCCACTTCGCTGTCGATATCATAGTAAAAACCGTTATCGATAGCCGGACCTATTGTAAGCTTTGCCTCGGGATAGAGGCGTTTTACTGCCTGTGCAAGTACGTGGGATGCGGTATGACGGAAAACGTGTTTACCTCCCTCATCAGCAAAGGTAAGAAGCTTTACGTCTGCATCGGCATCAAGCTCTTTCGAAAGTGCACAAATCTCGCCGCCGATTTCGCAGGCAAGAGTAGCACGGCTTACAAGCTCGCCCGCATGCGCCGCCTCATAAACTGTTATGGGAGCTTCACACTCCACAATCTTTTCACCAAAATTAACTTTTATCATTTTAAAAACCTCCGTTTTATTTTTAAAAAAATAACACACCCCGACAAATATGTCGGGGTGTGGAAATTTCCGCACGGTTCCACCCGAGCTTTTAACTCATTTAAAATATGGAATTAAACATGAGGTGGTACAACTCCGAAGATACGCGAAAAACCTTCCACCAAGCGGTTTTCTCTCTGTACGCTTCCCTTTCGGGTGCGTGTCCTCACATCGGTATTTTACATCAAAGGCTATGATTTGTCAATACCTTTTTAAATTTTTTGTTTCTTTTTACGGTTATATTCCGAACGAGGATTGAATATTTCTCTCCACGAAAGGTCGCCTCTGTCAAGGGCTGTGATTATAACCTCTGCCGTAGCTATATTGGTAGCAACGGGAATATTATACAAGTCACACATACGCATAAGCTCGTGTTCTGTTTCGCCATATTCGGTATCGGGTCTTGTATCTCGGAAATTGAGCAAAACATCTATTTCGTTGTATGCCAACCTGGAAATAATCTGTTCCTCTCCGCCGTGTTCTCCGGTAAGAAGTCTCTCTATTTCAAGACCGGTAGCTTCCGAAATATATTTGGCAGTAATACTGGTAGCACACAGATTATGTTTACTCAGGATACCGCAGTACGCGATACAAAACTCGGTCATAAGTTCTTTTTTTGTGTCAGTCGCAATTATTGCAATTTCCATTTTTCAACCAATCCTTTCTGCTTTCTTACTTACGTATACAAGGTTTACTGCATACAGTATATCACATTTGGCTTTTTTTGTCAATAATCTGAATATAGAATGGGCTATTTTCTGTATATTTAACAGTTTTGGCTGTGTTTTTTGCAATAAAATAACCAAAAAATCGAGAATCATATACAATCATCGACATAATATTTTATTTTTCTGTCAAATTTTATTAATTTTTTGCCGCCCATTTTATTCACCTTTTTATTTATGGCGCAGATATGCACGGCAATGCTGTTTTCTGATATTTGAAGTTCCTCGGGAAGTTTTTGCAGAATACCCTTTCGGTCTATTCCCTCTTCTGCGTCAAGCACGGCTCTCAATATTTCATATTCATTTGGAGTCAGGCTCATCAGATATCCCAAGCATCTTATCTCGCCCACGTCTTCGTTTATGCAAAGATACGGCGTTATTCTTTTCAAGTCGCTCATCCTTTACTAACAAGAAAGAACCGAATTCGGTTCTTTCTGTATATTATCTTCACTTTGCCTTATATTCCTCGGCATACTTTCCATAGTATTTCTTGGAATATCCGCCGCCGTATTTTACCGCTTTCTTGTGTTTTTTATCGTTGGTATTCAAAACGGCTCCTATAATATGAACTCCGCTCTTTTCAAGCTGATTTTTTACGCCAACCGCCAAATCGCCCTTTATCTTTCCTTCGGCGATAACGAGGATTGCACTGTCACACACGTTTGCAACCAGTGCCGCATCAACCACAACGCCCAAAGGCGGAGTGTCGATTATAACGTAATCATATTGGCTCTTCTGTTCCTCAACAAAGCTCTTAAGTGCCGACGAGCTGAGCAATTCCGCGGGATTTGCGGGATACTGTCCCGAAAAGATTACCTTCATATTCTCTTCCTGGGTATCATACAGCACGTCTGCTATAGACGCCTGACCGCTCAAAAGCTCGCTCAAACCTATAACTCCGACTTCATCGGAATATTTTCTGACCATAACCGATTTTCTGAGGTCGGCATCAACAAGCAGAACTTTCTTTCCCGCACGTGCAAGTGCCAGCGAAAGCCCCATTGACGTAGTTGACTTTCCGTCATCGGGAAGGCAGCTGGTAATAACTATAGCGTGTACGTCGGGACCGCAAAACTGAACGTTG
>JAFTLM010000226.1 GCA_017455945.1 Clostridia bacterium
ACAAAAAAGCTTCGTCGCAGTTCCAAAAGCGGTGATGCTCCTAAGCTTACAAAGGCAGATATAAAGAAAGAGGAGCGCGAGCGCGCAATGGCTCTGCTTCGCAGAATAGGTCTTGAGGATAAGGCTGATGTTTATCCCTCAACTCTTTCGGGCGGACAAAAGCAGCGAGTTGCTATTGTCAGAGCTTTGGCTATGAACCCCAAGGTGATTCTCTTTGATGAGCCTACCTCAGCTCTCGACCCTGAAATGGTCGGCGAGGTTCTCGATCTTATGAAGGAACTGGCAAAAGAGGGAATGACAATGGTTATTGTAACTCACGAAATGGGCTTTGCCAGAGAGGTAGCCGACAGAATACTCTTTATAGATGAAGGAAAAATCAAGGAGCAGGGAACACCCGAGGATGTCTTCGACCACCCAAAGGACCCACGCCTTCAGGAATTCCTCTCTAAGGTGCTGTAATAATTGCATAACAAAAACCACGAACAGTAAAATGCTCGTGGTTTTCTATATATGTATGACGGGCATATCAATGTTCTGTGGTGAAAGTCCGCTGGGAGGTAGTTACCGACCAACCCGAAAGCGACTCCCAAGGTTTGCATCGTGAGGTGCAGGCGAGAAGAAGGGATAGCGAAATCGTAGCCTGACGGACAGAAACTCGGTACGAAGGCGTAATAGGCGGATAAGTTGTCATATTTCAACGAAGTCCAAAAGGTAACCGTAACCCTATTGTGTAGACCGAGCAGGTAGACGAGGAAAGAGTATTGGTTTATCCCGTGAGGTCTCATAGGCAAAGCAATTTGTAGTAACAACGAACTATGAGAAGTCAGCAGAAGCCATAGTACCAAGGCAAAAAAAACTTGGGAAGGGCTGAACAATTCAGAGCGTCAATTTGAAATGTATGTTCCAAGCGACAACCCCGACTATGTGTGATACCGAAACGTATTTGAGGAAAAACACAAATAACATAGGGAGCGAAAAAAAACCTTTGCTTGGAAGCGGAAAGGAGAAAAGACGGAATATGTCGGAAATGCTTGAAAATATACTCAGTAACGAGAACGTCGAAAAAGCCTACAAAAGAGTTTATGCAAACAAAGGCGCAGGTGGAGTAGATGGAGTTACAACCAAAGAACTCGAAGAATATATGCGAGCGAATTGGAGAAGTATTAAGGAACAAATCCGAGCGAGAACTTACAAGCCTCAACCTGTGCTTAGAGTAGAAATACCTAAGCCAAAGGGAGGTGTAAGAAAGCTCGGTATCCCCACGGTAATTGACAGAGTAATAGAGCAAGCAATAACTCAAGTATTAACACCCATATTTGACCCGATGTTTAGTGAGAACAGTTATGGTTTTCGCCCAAACAGAAGATGTGAGCAAGCAATAACTAAATTGCTCGAATACTTTAACGACGGCTATTTATGGATAGTGGATATTGACCTTGAGAAATTCTTTGACAACGTACCGCAAGACAAGTTGATGAGTTTTGTAGGAAGAGTAATACACGATGGAGATACGGAAAGCTTAATACGGAAGTATCTCAAAGCGGGTGTTATGAACCGCGGCAAATACGAGTCAACAGAGATAGGCACACCGCAAGGCGGAAACTTATCTCCCTTGCTCAGCAACATAATGCTGAACGAGCTTGACAAAGAGCTGGAAAGCCGTAGGCTTAGATTTACAAGATACGCAGATGATGTGGTAATTGTATTAAAAAGCAAAGCGGCAGCAACAAGAGTAATGTATTCCATAACCGATTGGATAGAGAGAAAGCTTGGACTAAAGGTTAATGCTACCAAAACAAAGGTAACACCGCCAAGCAAGCTCAAATATCTTGGATTTGGTTTTTGGAAAGACAGAGAGGAGTGGAAAGCAAGACCT
>JAFTLM010000227.1 GCA_017455945.1 Clostridia bacterium
AGGCGGCTGGGGACTCACCACCCGCCTCGCTCACAAGTTGCTTCGCAACATGCCCATCCGCCCTCACGAAACAGTTACAAGAAAAATGGAGGTGTTGAGCCGACATTTTTCGGAGTGCGACGGATATGTTCGCACAAATTACGTGAACGCCGAAGGCATTCGCCCCCGCCGGTCAGGCGGTAAACACGGGTATCCTTCTTCAACCTGCTTTCTCTTTTAATCGGTCAAATCTCCGTTGCCAGAAAGGTCTATAGCCTCACCCATAACTTTTGCCTTAGGTTTGAATATGGAAAGCAGGGAATCCTTAATTCGTGCACCCCACTCTCGGGTGGTGTATATGGGCTGTTTTACGTAGCTTCTCAGGTTTGCCGAAACGCCGTATGCCTCCGCCCCCAATGAGCGGGCAATGTATATGGCACGGTGAAGATGATATTTCTGAGTAACCACAAGTATCTTTTTTGCACCGAAAATTTTTATGGCACGGTAAATGCTGTCGTAGGTTGAAATGCCCGCGTGGTCCAAAAAAACAACTTTGCTGTCAATTCCTTGTTCTATGGCAAATCTTTTCATTGCCGCAGGCTCGTTATAGGAGTCATCAACGTGGTCTCCGCTCATAATGATCTTATCAGAAAGTCCCAGCTCGTAAGCTTCGCAGGCTACCGTAAGACGGTCTTTTAACATAGGCGTCGGCGTTCCGTCCGAGTATACACCTGCTCCCAAAACAAGTATGCAGTCAAACGTTCCGTCCAGCTTGTGCGTTTGATTTCTGTCAACGATATATCGCTCTGTGGATGCAATTACGATTGCGTTTGGAACGAGTGTTATTATTAAAACCATTGCGGTAAGGGCCGCACATACGGCAGCCGAGTTTTTTAAAATTTCTTTCAACGCAATCATCTCCTTATTTTGTATACAAAAGCCGCCACAGTGTGACGGCTTGATTTTTATTAGTTGGAGCTCATTTCCCAAGCAAGCTCGTCAAGCTTATCAATGAGGTCGTCAAGAGCCTCCTGATACTTAATCTTGTTTGCGTCGTATGCCTGAGCAATGTCCTTGTTGAGGTTACGGAAGAGAGAGCCTACACCATCAAGACTCTTTGTGGAGTAGCAGAAGCCGAAGTTGAACACGAAGGAGTTAAGAACTCTGTCGTACATTGCGGCATCCTCGGGAGCTTCGGAGTATTTACCCTGGAGACATACTTCAAAGTATGCGGGAATTACCTGCTTGTAGGATTCTGCAGCCATAAGCTCAAGAGTTGCACCCACCTTTTCTGTCTCGGTGCAGGTAGAAAGAACAACTACAAGAGAAGATGTGTTGTCGAGGGTGGTGTAGTAGTTATCCTGCTCCTTGTCGAACTTGGGAAGAGGAAGCAAGCCGTACTTGTCTTCCATAACGCGGAAGCCGGAGCCTGAGTTCAGATTACCTCTTGTGAAAAGCTGATTTCCGAGTGTGAAGGTGGTCTTGTCACCTGTACCAACAAAAGTACCTTCATTCTCAAGGTGAAGAGCCTTAACCTTCTCAAACGCATCTACAGTGTGCTCATCGTAGAAGGTAAGTTCGGGATAATCGTCAACGATTGTGGTAAGCTTGATACCCATAGCGGGAATCCAAGCGTCCATACCGCCGTCGCCGCTGCTGTCGGCAGAAGTTCTGAAACCAACCGTGTCACCGTCATTAACAAGACCGTCGCTGTTCATATCAACCCACGCACCTGCAACAAGCTCGTGCATAAGGTCGATGGTCCATTCGCCATTTTCAACCAGGTCATAGAGGTTGATGTTTCTGGTCTGGTAAAGCTCTGTAAAGAGGTTCTTGTTGTAGAAAATAGCCATACCGTTTGTAGTTTCGGTGATAGCTATGTCACCGCCGAGGTAGTAGAGGTTATCGAAAAGAGTAAGCACTTGTCTGATAGTCTGATTCCACCCGGCCTTGTCAAGATTTATGTGGGGAAGCTCAAGTACGTTGTAGTAAAGTCCTTCAACTGCAAGAGCCGAGCCTGTGGAAGCGTAGATAGCAGCCGCATCGAAGTCGCCGCTCTTTGTAAGAACCGCGTTACGGAGAGTAGAGTTCCAGTCATCGGACTTGGTATATGTACCCGCCTGACCTATCTGCTCAATCTTTACGCCCAGTCTTTTTTCAACAGCTGCGTTACGGTAGTAAATAGCGTCGAAAAGAGTATCGGTTGTTGTGCTTTCAACGTCCATCTCGTTCTTCCAGAGTTCGCTGTCGTTACGAACGAAGAACGTAAGGTCGTCATTCTTGAAATTAAGTGCAGGAACAGTGTCCTTAACCGAATTTCTGTCGGAAGGATCCTCGGTACCGTCAGAAGGATCATCGGTTTCGTTCGGATTTACTGTGGGATTTTTTGTGTCGGTATCATCACCGCCGCAAGCCGCAAAGCAGGCAACAATCATAAGAAGCGACAAAACGAGACACAGAAGTTTTGTGAAATTCTTCATAATTTTCTCCTTGTAATTTTAGTAATGTATATACATTTTAACACAATTTACATCTTCTGTCAAGGTCTTTTATGCTTTTTGCTCTACATTTTTATTACGGAATTTTTATGTAAAAAATCCGCCACATTGTGGCGGATGATTTTATTTAAGACTGTTTTCCCAAGCAAGCTCGTCAAGCTTGTCAATGAGGTCGTCGAGAGCCTCCTGATACTTGACTTGGTTTGCATCATATTTCTGGGCAATATCTATAGAGAGATCGCGGAAGAGAGAACCGACACTGTTAAGACTCTTTGTGGAGAAGCAGAAGCCGAAGTTAAAGACGAAGGAGCTGAGGATTCTGTCGTACATTTCGGCATCCTCGGGAGCCTCGGAGTATTTACCCTGGAGACATACTTCAAAGTATGCGGGAATTACCTGCTTGTAGGACTCTGCAGCCATAAGCTCAAGAGTAGCTCCCACCTTTTCTGTCTCTGTACAGGTGGAGAGAACTACAACGAGAGAAGAGGAATTATTAAACGTGGTGTAATAATTGTCCTGTTCTTTATCAAATTTGGGGAGAGGAAGCAAGCCGTACTTGTCTTCCATAACACGGTAGCTCGCTCCCGAGTTAAGAGTTCCTCTTGAGAAAAGTTGATTTCCGAGTATAAAGCTGGTTTTGTCTCCCGTACCGACAAGCGCACCCTCGTTTTCAAGGTGAAGAGCCTTAACCTTTTCAAATGCGTCTACAGTGTGCTCATCGTAGAAGGTCAGCTCGGGGTAATCGTCAACGATTGTGGTAAGCTTGATACCCATAGCGGGAATCCAGGCGTCCATACCGCCGTCGTCAACGTTGCCCGATGCGTTGCTCTTGTAACCGACCGAGTCACCGTCATTGATGATACCGTCGCTGTTCATATCAACCCACGCACCTGCAACAAGCTCGTGCATAAGGTCGATGGTCCATTCGCCATTTTCAACCAGGTCATAGAGGTTGATGTTTCTGGTCTGGTAAAGCTCCGTAAAGAGGTTCTTATTGTAGAACAGACACGCACCGTTTGTGATTTCGGTGATAACTATGTCACCGCCAAGAAAATAGAGGGTATCGAAAAGAGTAAGCTCGTTTCTGATAGTCTGATTCCACCAGGGCTTGTCAAGATTGATGTGAGGAAGCTCAAGCACGTTGTAGTAAAGTCCCTCAACGGCGAGAGCCGAGCCTGTGGAAGCGTAGATAGCAGCCGCATCGAAGTCGCCGCTCTTTGTAAGAACTGCGTTACGGAGAGTAGAGTTCCAATCATCAGCCTTTGTGAAGGTACCTGCCTGACCGATCTGCTCTATTTTCACGCCCAGTCTCTTTTCTACAGTTGCGTTACGGTAGTAAATAGCATCGAAAAGGGTATCGGTTGTTGTGCTTTCAACGTCCATTTCGTTCTTCCACAGATCGGTATCGTTACGAACGAGAAAGGTAAGGTCGTCGTTATTGAAATTGAGAGAGGGAACAGTGTCCTTAACCGAATTTCTGTCGGAAGGGTCCTCGGTACCGTCAGAAGAATCATCGGTTTCGTTCGGATTTACTGTGGGATTTTTTGTGTCGGTATCATCGCCGCCGCAAGCCGCAAAGCAAGCCGCAATCATAAGAATCGACAAAACAAGACACATAAGCTTCGTGAACTTCTTCATAATTTTCTCCTTGTTTTCAGAAAATAATATAACATATGTATTGTAACACACTTTCAGTGTTGTGTCAAGAAGTTTTTTCCTAAAACTCCGGATACTCGAATTCCGCCCACACATTCTTGGGCTGTGTGGCTTTGTGGACGTTCACAATAGAAAATTCGCAGGCAGGACATTCCTTGACGTCTTTTTTTACAACTTTACCGCAGACTATGCAGATGTATCGTTCCTCTTTTTCAACCTCTTCCGCAGGGAAGGTGAAGCCGCGGAACTTAACTATTCTGTCGCCCTTTTTCAGTACCGAATTTATGTTTGAGCGATAGGCAAGCTTTCGCTTTTTGCCCTTGTCACTCAAAAGCTTCATTTCCATAAACTCTCTTGAAACGCCAACCCTTACCGAACCCGCAATCCTGCCGCTGGGTTGCATCCTTGCATTCCCGGCGGGTTGAGTAAAGCGCATTTCATACTTTATGTCGGTAATCGTTCCTGCCCAAGTGGGGCGGATAAAGGTGTACGTCGATTTAAAGCAGAACGGCGGAACGATAAGCAGGATTATACCTAAAACCACCGCTTTCAGGATGATATCGGTTTCCCCTGTAAGAGCGATGCTGTTTTTGATGTAATCTACGGCACTTATTGCTACGGCAATAAAAATCGCCTCGTATATCAAAATATTGCGTATCATTCTTATGAGTTTTTTCTTACGCTCCGCATATATGTCGGGA
>JAFTLM010000228.1 GCA_017455945.1 Clostridia bacterium
CGATGCGGTGAATTCGGGGTTGGAGTCGAGCTTGAGACTGTATTCGATGATGTGATTGTGTTCCAAGGTGTTGCCCGTCTTTCCGCGTCTTATTACAAATCCACCGTGGGGGATTCCGCTGTGGTCACGCTTAAGTTCCTCGGCGGAAATAAAGTGAACGGTGGTGTAGTAGTCGGCAAAATAGTTGGGCATAGTCTTTATCTCGTTCTCAATGCGTGCAAGGTCGGCACCCTCTTCTGCCACCACAAAGCACTCACGTGTGTGCTTTTCTCTTGTGGAGAGTTCGGGGTTCTTGCCGCTTCTTACCGCTTCAAGGGCGGTGTCAACGGGAATGGTGTACTGCTTGGCATCTGCAACGCCCTCGATTCGGCTTATGGCGTCCGAGTGTCCCTGGCTTACGCCCTTGCCCCAGAAGGTGTAGTCCTTGCCGTCGGGGAGGATAGCTTCGGCGTAAAGTCTGTTCAAGGAGAACATACCGGGGTCCCAGCCGCAGGAGATGACCGCCACCTTGCCCGACTCAACAGCCGAAGCGTTTACGTTGTCAAAGTGCTCGGGGATTCGTGCGTGGGTGTCAAAGCTGTCGATGACGTTAAAGAGCTTTGCCAACGCGGGCGTTTGCGTGGGAAGGTCGGTAGCACTTCCGCCGCAGATGATAAGACAGTCTATTTTGTCCTTGAAATCACCCACGGTGTCGGCGTGGTATACAGGTACGCCCTCGGTATTTATTTTAAGTGTTTCGGGAGGGCGGCGGGTGAATACCGCGCAGAGTTCCATATCCTTGTTTTGTTTGATAGCGGCTTCCACACCTCTTCCGAGGTTTCCGTAGCCGAAAATTCCTATTCTGATGCTCATATTTTTATCCTTTCTTTTTGGGGTTGGGGAGGCGGTCGCTTTTTTCAAAAAGCGACCTGTTCCTTTTGTCTTTTTATCTTTCAAGCCAGGCGGCACACTCGGACTCGTTGTCAAAGGTGGTGCCTGCCGAGGCGTAGTCTACTACGTGGAGAATGCTTCCGTCCTTCTGCTTTACGCCAAGCGACAGGTTGTAATAGGGAAGTGCGTCGCATTCAAGCTCGCAAAATTCAAGCTTTCCGCTTTCGGGTAGAAGAACCTTCGCTCTTGGGTCGGAGATTCGCTTGTCAAGGGCAAGCACTATAGCACCCTTGCGGAGGGCGATGTAGTTGTCCTTGCAGGGCGAATCTTCGGGGGGAAGAATCGGATATACCGAGTCGTCAAGGCAAAGCTCGATTACGTCTCCGTTTGTCCATTTGCGGTTTATCTTTGTGTAGCCGACTTCTACCGTGACAGCCTCGCCGTTTACTTTGAGCGAGGTTTCCTTGCTCCAGGCGGGGATGCGGAGTGCAAGCTCAAATTCGCCTTCGCCGTTTACGGTTATCTTTATTTTTCCGTCGTAGGGATATCCCGACTCAATGTCAAATCTTACGCCGTCTGCGGTGAGATATCCGTTCATATAGCTGTTGATTACAAGCCCGTTTTCGGAGCAGAGAAGTGCGGTTTCGGTCAGAGTGCCTATGCCCATGGGAGCGATGCAGGCACAGCAGCCGTAGAAGGTGCCCTTGGGGTCAAGCTTCATTCCGCCAATCTGTTTTCCTCTGCGACCTGCACGGAGGGGGCTGTAGCTGTCAAAGGGAAGCACGCCGCGTATCTCAATGTGTTCTGTAATTCCTCTGCCGCTTACTATGTGAGTAAATGGCTTTAATGGGAAGTTTGCCGCACCGAGGAATGCGTTGAAGAAGGTCTGCTCAATGGCGTCGGCATAGCGGTAGTCGCCCGTGAGACGGAGAAGCTGACCGCAGAATTTCATCCAGGTAACGCTTACACAGGTCTCCTGCATAATGCCGTCTTTTTGAGGGTCTACCTGAGAGAGCCTCGTGTTGTCAAACAGCTCGTGTGTGCAACCGCAGCAGCCGATTACCGAAATCTCGCTCTCAAGCACTCTGCGTGCAAAGTTGAGGCAGGCTTTAAGGTGCTTTTCCTCGCCCGTGAGACGGTAGTACTCCATAAGTCCCTCAAAGCAGGACATAGTTTCGTAAGCCTTTTGCTCGCAGTACTGATGCGGGTCAAGCTTGTCCTCAAGAGCCGCCTTGAAAATGTTGAGCTCTGCCTCGTTTCCGTAGCAGACGTCAACTATGTAGTCGGCGAAATCCTTATATTCCTTTTTGCCCGTGACGTTGTAAAGTCTGACGACAGGCTCAAGCACCGAGCAGGAATTTGCTCCGAGCCAGTGGCGGGAAGCCGAGGTTATGGGCTTTTTGCCTCTGCCTATGTGAGCGATTATGTAGTCAAGCTGACGGCACATTTCTATGTGGCATCTGTCGATAAGCTCCTGTTCGCGGCATACCTCGCAGAAGTATTGAAGTCCAAGCATAATATACTTTCTGCCCCACATATCCCAGCCGTCAAATTCGCGGTCGCGGGAGTAAGACGAAATGCGTCCGTCCTCTTCGGCAACGTCAAGAAGCCCCGTTACCGCTTTGCGGAGAACCGAGTAAAGCTCCTCGTCGTGAGTGTAAGCGTAAACCGATGCCGCACCGCGCATCATTTTGCCCCAGTACTCGCATCTCCAGCCTCTGTCGCCCACGTCCGAGGGGTATGTGAAAATTTCAATAAATCTTCCCCAAAGCGTTTCGTTGTATATCTGGTTTTCCTTTTCGAAAGCTATAAGCTTGTCGAGTATTCCTCCCATTTTTGAGTTTTGGGAGCCGAGTTTTAAAAATTTATCTGTCTTATAGTTTGCCTTTGAGTATGTCATATCTGTACTCCTTTGCTTTTTTACACCTAATTATAACATATAAGAAATTACGTGTCAATAAAAAAGCTTTACTTTTGTTTCTCGATTTTTTACTTTTTTTGCAAAGATAAAAGAGCTGTCAGAACAGCTCTTTTATTTCTTTGACGGCAGAAATCAGCCTGTCGGCGTCTGCCGATGAGTTGAATATTCCAAAGCCGGCTCTTACCGCGCCCGTTTCAAGTGTTCCCAGAGTTTTGTGACCAAGAGCGGAGCAGTGAAATCCTCCGCGCAGACATATGCCCCTGTCGCCAAGCATAGCCGTAAGCCTTTCCGAAGCTATATTTTTGTGAGAAAAAAGCAACACAGCCCCCTCGTATTGCGGAAGATGAACCGAGATTTCGGGAATTTCCGAAAGCCTTTCGGCGGTGTAACGGAAAAGAGCGGCTTCGTGCTCCGCAATTTTTTCGATTCCCAGCTCCTTCACGACCTTGATTCCTTCGGTAAGCCCGGCTATTGAAGGCGTGGGCAGGGTGCCGGCTTCATAGCGTTCGGGAAAACTTTCAGACATTTCACATTCAAGCGAGGATAAGCCGTTGCCTCCCTCAACGAGAGTGTCCGGCTTTATATTGTCCGACAAAGCCAAAAAGCCGACGCCCTGTATTCCGTAAAGTCCCTTGTGCCCGGGAGCACAGAGAGCGTCTATTTTCATTTTGCCCATATCCAGCGGAAGATGCCCCGCTGATTGGGCGGCGTCTACCGCAAAAAGTATATTGTGCCGTCTGCAAAAAGCCCCTATTCTTTCGATGGGAAGGGAATAAGAACAGATATTGGAGGCGTGTGTGCAGACAACCAGCCTGGTGTTCTTTTTTACAAGACCGGCGAGCCCCGCCGTTATTCTTGTGGAGTTTGCCCTTTCGTCGCCGCACATAGAGGGGAAAACGTCGTATTCGATAACCCCGTCCCGTGCCAGCTTGCATATGGGTCTCCATACGGAATTGTGCTCCAGGTCGCTTATTATAACGTGGTCGCCCTTCCGCAGAACTCCCTTTATAAAAAGGTTGAGAGCGTAGGTGGTGTTTTGCGAAAAAATAACCCTTTCGGGAGCACCTATGCCGAAAAAATCCGAGATAAGCTCCCTGCATTCATAAATTTTTTTTGCACTTTCCATAGCCAACGGGTGGGAGCTTCTGCCTGCGTTTCCGCAATAGCGTGAAATGCAAGCGTTTACCTCGCGTATAACCGAACGGGGCTTTGGAAAGCTGGTTGCGGCGTTGTCAAGATAAACGGTGGAGTTCAAACGATTTCACCTCCGCCGCCCTTTATATAGCTCGTTACGGATATTTTAGCCTCGTTTAAGGCAGAGCGTACAGCCTTGTGGTCGGAGCAGGAATATTCTATTCCGTACGCACATCCGCGTTTTGTCATTGAAGGATCAAGCTTGACTATTTTTGTGCCAATGCCCGACGTCGAGAGTGCGGAATGAGCCTTCATTGTTGCCGTAAGCGAGCCTATGGCAGCGGTACAGTAATTCATATGCTCACCTCCTTCACTGTCAATATATGACGCAGACGGTCGAAAAGTGAAGGCAGCTTTTGCCTGATAGAAAAACAAAAAGCACCGCCAAAGCGATGATTTTTTGTGTTGTGTGTCCGATTTAGATGCAAAACCGTGCGTGGCTAATTTAGATGTACTCTGATTTTGCAAAGGGTACACTAACCCCTTGGGCGATGATGGGGGTTAAAAGTTTCCGCGTTCTACCGGACTTTTAACGCCATGCTTGCAACGAAGCCTATGTATTATATAAATTCGCCTACTGTTTCATTCTCGTATTGTTCTTTATAGGTTTTGCCAAAAGCATTTGGTGCAATATATCCCATATCAGCACCGTTTTCAACAAGCAATTTAAAGATTCGTGAAATATCAGATCTAATTTCGGGTGTCAAAATGCGGTCGGTATCGCCTTTTCTAGGGAGAATTTGACGAGCCTGCAAGCACGCTCTATCAATGCAAGCATTCCCAAAAGAATCCTTGGCGTTCACATCTGCACCCATATCAATAATTTCTTTAAGGACGGCAAAGGCATCATTGGCAGATTTTTCGTCATTGAACACTTCAAGTCCATCGGGACGATTAACGTTCCAACGACTGTACATGATAGCACGATTAATCGCATCGTGAATTACAGGTGCTCTCCAAGGATTTGCACAAGACTCATCCTCAATAAAATTCACGTTTGGATTATATGTAAGCAAAAGTTCGATCATCTCGGTACTCGATGTTTTTAATGCCACCTGCAAGGGGGATTGTCCATCGAATTTTTTGGGTGTTCCTTTCAAGACGCAGGAAATGAGATCAGGACTTTTATCAAGCAAACTTCTTGCAGTTTCAATGTCATTTTTTTGTATTGCAGTAAAAAGTTTTTTCACAATGTTGCCCTCAGCTATTTTTTGTCTATATTATACCACAATTTTGTAAACATTTCAACATTTCGCCGGCTCGAATCTGTCGAAATCTCAGAAATGCATCTACAAAATTTCGAAAAACTTCAGAGTCGAAAAAAACGGAGAAATCTCTCGAAATCTCCGCTTATAATTTTATTGCTTGTCTTTTGCGGTGTTGATTGATGCAATCAAAATCCGTTTCACCTCAACACATCTATCCAAAATCGTTTTATCGTAATAATATCCGCTTTCTATCAAAAGCTCAAGCCAATATTCCGTTTCGGAGCATTCTTTGAGGGCAATATGTAATTTTGCCACAAAATCCGCCTTGCCATGAGCATAAAAAGCCTCGCGAATGTTCGCGCCAATGCTCGTTCCTGAACGCAAAAATTGATTGATCAACGCACTTTCACATCTTGCTTCTCTCAACACCTTGCAAGCGCGAATAACCTCTAATGCAAACGCTTTTGACTTTATCATTAAAGGACTTTCGGACATATTACATACCTCCTTACTTTGCTTTTCTCCATTATACCATAAAACCTATTACTTTTCAACTTAATAATGAAGATTTTGCGTAGCAAAATCAACCTTACCTCTTCACTATTCACTATTACTTATAACCTTGCCAAATCTCCGAGTTAGTGAAAAGTGAAGAGTGAAAAGTGAAAAAGTAAATCCCCAAGGACAAGTCCTCGGGGATTTGGCTGGGATGGCCGGATTCGAACCGACGGGTGCCAGAGTCAAAGTCTGGTGCCTTACCGCTTGGCGACATCCCAATATTCAACTTTATCATTATATCAAACATCTTTTATTTTGTCAATAGAGATTTGAAAAATATATTTTCGCTAAGACGTGCACGGTGAATGTTGTTAGTGGTGGGATTATAAGAAAAAACAAAAAGGAGCGATCTTTGAAGACGGCTCCTTTTTGTGTTTGGTTTATTTTCCGCATATTGAACGTATCTATGGAGAGCCTTTTTGCAGAGGAAAAACAATAGCCGTTTGAAGGCTTAAATCCCACATTGGGAACAAATTTTTAAAGAAGAAAAGTCGAAAAAAGGTAAAATGAAGAAAATTTTTCCGTTTTGGGAAAAATATTTTCAAAAAACTATTGACAAACATCCGCGTTGGGTGTATAATGAGACCGTAATAAGAATTAAAATCGTTGAAAGGATGTTTTGAAATATGGCAGCCGGAAAGAAAAAAGCACAGAAAACCGTGGTAGTAACGGAGTCCAAAGAGGATAAGCTTAAAGCCCTTAATACCGCTATTGCTCAGCTTGAACGCAATTACGGAGAGGGAACTATAATGAAGCTTGGTGAGAACACCCATATGGCGGTTCAGGCGGTGCATACCGGTTCTATCGCACTTGATATGGCGCTCGGTATAGGCGGAGTGCCCAGAGGACGTATTATAGAAATCTTCGGTCCCGAGTCTTCGGGTAAAACCACCGTTGCACTTCATATCGTTGCCGAGGTTCAGAAGCTTGGCGGAGAGGCGGCTTTCATAGACGCAGAGCACGCACTTGACCCGGTTTACGCAAAGGCGATAGGCGTCGATATAGACAACCTTTTGGTTTCTCAACCCGATTGCGGAGAGGACGCACTTGAAATTACCGAGGCACTTGTGCGTTCGGGAGCTATTGACGTCGTTGTTATCGACTCGGTTGCGGCACTTGTTCCCAGAACCGAGATTGAGGGCGATATGGGTTCGTCTCAGGTCGGTGCACAGGCAAGGCTTATGTCCCAGGCGATGAGAAAGCTTTCGGCTGTTATTTCCAAGACCAACGCCGTGGTTATCTTTATCAACCAGCTTCGTGAAAAGGTGGGAGTTATTTACGGCAACCCCGAAACCACGACCGGCGGACGTGCGCTCAAGTTCTATGCCTCTGTCAGAATCGACGTAAGAAAGACCGAGCAGCTTAAGAACGGCAATGATATATACGGAAACCGAGTTAAGTGTAAGATAGTGAAGAACAAGGTGGCACCTCCCTTTAAGGTTGCCGAGTTCGATATACTTTACGGCAAGGGAATATCCCGCGCGGGCGAGGTGGTTGACATCGGTATCGCCCTTGATATTATTCAGAAGAGCGGTTCCTGGTTCTCCTACAACGGCGAGCGACTTTGTCAGGGCAAAGAAAACGTCAGAAAGATTATCGAGGGCAACCCCGCTATGTTTGATGAAATCGATGCCAAAATACGTGCTATGAGTGAGCAGATAGACCTGGGCGATGACGAGTTCGACCTCGACGAGGGTGACGATGACGATTTCGATATTCGCACGCTGGGCGGAGACGACGATGACAATTAATCTTTTAAGCGTTCTTGTCTATAACGAGGGTAAAGAGGTTCAGCTTGAGGTGGAGCTTCGCCAGGGGCAGAATTACGACAGGCGAATGTTCAGAATGCCCAACAGCATATTCAAGAGCCTGGGAATTGCCGAGGGCGAGATAACACGAGAGGATATGACCGAAATTATGGACGCCGACGAGCGGTACAAGGCACTGAAGAAGGCGTTTGAGATAGTTTCTTACGGACGAAATTCCAAGAAGGTTCTTGAGGATAAGCTGAGAAAACGCGGATTTGGTGCTGAAATCGCCCGTGATATTGCAGAATATATGAAAAATCACGGCTATATTGACGAAGACGACGATGCGATAAGAGAGGTTGACCTTTGCGTCAGAAAGATGTGGGGAAGCCGCAGAATACTTATGCACCTGCACGAAAAGAGATATTACACCGAGGCGATAAGTGCCGAGAAAAAGAATATGGAAAGCATAGATTTTGTGGACGTTTGCGTAAAGCTTGTCAGGGAGAAGTACAAGACTCTTCCAAAGGACGACAGCGAAAGGCAAAAGATTATATCCGCCCTTATCAGATACGGATTTTCGATGACCGAAATAAAGGCGGCTGCCAAAATAATAGAATACTACCGCTTGCCGGGAGATTTTTAAAGAGCTGACAAAGTCAGCTCTTTTGTTTTGCAGACGTAGCGATAAATTATAGTTTGGCGGCGAGGGGTGTGTTCGCACCGTCAAGTCCAGAAAGGTTTTTGCGGAGCTTTTTGCAAAAAGCGACCTCCCGCTTCGCTCACAAGGTTGCTACGCAACCAGTTGCGCCCGCAGGCACTCGGCGTTTCTTTTGGGAGCTTTTCTTTGCGCCTTTTGTGTCAAAGA
>JAFTLM010000229.1 GCA_017455945.1 Clostridia bacterium
GGCGCAAAAAGAAAAAGTTCGCAAAAAGAAAAACGCCGTTTGGGGAGTTTCGCTCACTGCGGTGAGCGACAAGGCTTGTGCAGCCTTGACTCGCACCCACTGGCGTGGGGGCTCTTATGAGTGCGGTGCGAACACACCCCTCGCCGCTAACAACAAAACGAGCCGAGTATCAGCTCGGCTCGTTTACTGTTCAACCGTTATTATTTCAAACTCTTCATCCAGCCGTCGGCAAGGCGGGGCCATTCTGCAACTCTGTCGTTTATCATTGCGGGCGAAGCTCCTGTCGCGGGAGTTCCAAGTGCCATTCCGTGTGGTCCGTCGGGGAAGATGTGTACCTCAAAGGAAACGCCTGCCTCAGAAAGTGCGGTCGCCATTTTAAGCGAGTTCTGCACGTTTACCCCACCGTCGTTTGCCGTGTGCCAAAGGAACGCGGGAGGAGTATTTTCCTTACTCAGGTCGTTTTCAAGCGAAATAAGCTTCACCTGCTCCTCGGTGGGCTGATCTGTTCCGAACGCATTGTGGAAAGTGCCCTTATGTGTCTTGTCGAACCAGCAAAGGACGGGATAGCAGAGAATCATTCCCTTGGGCTTGTTTGTTCCAAAGGGGGCGTCGATTGCGTCTGCAACTTCGGGAATATGCCAACGTGTACCGAGAGAACCCGCAAGATGTCCGCCTGCCGAAAATCCAAGCACGAACACACGCTCGGGGTCAACCTTATACTTTTCGGCGTTTTCCTTGATGTGCTTCATAGCAAGCGATGCCTCGATGAGGGGTCTGGGGAAAACGGCGTTGGGCTTAACCGAATAGTCAAGCACAAAGCAAGCGTACCCAAGTGCATTGAAGGCGATTGCGATATTTTCGCCCTCGCGGTCGGAGCAAACGCCCGAGTAACCGCCGCCGGGAATGATAAGAATAGCATCGCTCTTCTCCTTGCGTGTGCAGGGCACAAACGTAGTAAGCGACGCTCTTTCGTTCTCGCCGCACAGCTTGATTGTTTCAACGTTCATAAAATTCATAATCAATATCCTCCTAAAACAGCTCTATGAGCTCTTTTTTTGATTTCGTGAAATTGTGTATTCCCTTTTCGGTTATGGCAACCATATCCTCAATGCGACAGCCGTATTTGCCCTCGATATAGATGCCCGGCTCGACCGTCACCACGTTTCCGACCTTAAGAATGCCGTCGGCTTTCGAAGAAAGGCGAGGCTCTTCGTGGATGTATCTGCCCACTCCGTGCCCAAGGCTGTGCCCAAAGCAGCCCTCGTAGCCTGCCCCGTTGATAATATCACGCGCGGTTTTGTCGGCATCGGCACAGGAAAAGCCCTCACACAGGACCTCAAGGGCGGCTTTCTGTGCCTCAAGAACTGTATTGTAAAGCCTTTTCATCTCGCTGTCCGCTCTGCCTATAACCACCGTTCTGGTCATATCCGAGCAATATCCGTCAACCTTTGCGCCAAAGTCCATCGTCAAAAAACCATTTTCAAGCTTCAGGTTTCGCGGCACGCCGTGCGGCAACGCCGAAGCCTTTCCCGAAACGGAAATAACGTCAAACGCCATAGCCTCGGCACCGTTTTTTCGCATAAAAAACTCAAGCTCAAGTGCCACGTCACGCTCTGTCATATTGGGCGTCATAACCTTTAAAATGTGTTCAAACGCCGCATCGGTAATCTTTTGGGCGGCGGCAATCTTTTCTATCTCTTCGGCAGTCTTTACGGCACGCATCTGCGAAAGCACAGCGTTTGCCCCCTCCGACAGCTCGGCACGCTCCCCAACCATTTGGGAAATCTTTTTGAACGTGGCAACAGACAGGTCGTTTTCTTCGACGGCAATATTTTTCACCCCCGAAGAAAGCAGGATATCAATTGCACACTCAAGCGTTGAACCCTTGGCAAGCTCTGCGTCAATTCCCTTTGCCACCGAGTTTTTTACCGCCTCGATGTATCGAAAATCCACGCAAGCCACGCATCGGTCGGCGGTAACGGAAACGTAGCCGTCGTCAAAATCCGCCCCGGTTATATAGCTCTGGTTTATGGATGAGGAGAGCAAAAGCCCCTCCACTCCCTTTTCGCTCATTTTTTGTCTTAATTGTTCAAGTTTCATTTGTAAACGATAAATTATAGTTTAGCGGCGAGGGGTGTGTTCGCACCGCACCCATAAGAGCCCCCACGCCAGTGGGTGCGAGTCAAGGCTGCACAAGCCTTGTCGCTCACCGCAGTGAGCGA
>JAFTLM010000230.1 GCA_017455945.1 Clostridia bacterium
ATAACCATCTCAGGTATCAAATATAAAGCAGTCACCAAAATATCCGCACTGCGAAGACAAGCGACAACCAAATGAGCGGCAAACAAAATTATCGCCGTAATCGGTTTGTCGACTCTCGTTTTCTTTTCCATTGTATTTTCCGTAATATTGGTATCCATAACAATATTCCTCCTTTGCTTTTATCTTATTTTATCCTGCTTTATGCGATTTGTCAAGAGTAAATCGCTTTTTTTGGTAAAATAATTTTATAAGACAAAATTTGAGGAGGGGTTATATGAAGCCATTGAAGGAAAAAATAAGCATTACTATAGACAGCGACGTGCTTGACTTGATAAAATACGAAGCCGAATACGACGACAGGTCGTTATCTCAATACATCAATCTTGTCCTCAAAGAACATTTAAAATCAAGCGGAAAATACCCTGCAGACGAGAAAAAATAAACAACAAAGAGCCGTCTTCAGACGGCTCTTTATATTTATTTGTATTCAAGTGCTCTTTACGGTTCCCTGCCGCACTTACGGTTAAAAGCAATTTTTATTTTGGGCACTATTTTCACACCAAGTACAAATGCGTAACAGATAAAGACAAACAAATTGCCTATGCAGGTATAAAGTGTTTTATTATTTCTGATTTCAACCTCGGCTACGGCAACACCTTTTTTTAGTGCCCCGATGCTTTTGACAATCTCGCCCGTGGGAGTTATTATCGACGAAATTCCCGTATTGGCGGACCTCACCACGCTTCTGCAATTCTCTATGGCACGAAGCCGTGCCTGGTTATTGTGCATACTGAGTGCCGCCGAATCCGAAAACCAGGAGTCGTTGGTAGATATCATTATTATCTCCGCACCGTCACGCACGCTTTCAAGGGTCAGCGTTTCGTATATAGAGTCAAAGCATATCAGGCACCCCAGCTTTGCGTAGTCGGTTGCAATAATATTACTTCCGCGTCCCGGTGTAAAGTTAGAAGCTACGGCGTTTACCTCGGCAAGCGGTGCAAGCAGTACTTTCACTATGGGTTCAAACGGCAGAAACTCACCAAAAGGCACCAGGCGGCGTTTTGAATATATGGTTTCATTTATATTTCCGTCGGGTTCAAAGGCGAAAATCGAATTGTAAAGATTATAGTTGTCGTCGGTAGAAAACGCACCTATAAGCAGATAAACGTCTGCCGCGTCGGCATTTTCGGAAAGCTCTGCTGAAATAAAGCCCGTTTTACTCAATTTATACGGCAACACGCTTTCGGGAGTAAGTACGATTTTTGCACCGAGTGCAGAGGCTTCATAAACAAATTTTTCATAGGTTTCAAGTGTTTTTTGTCTTGAATGTTTATCCCATTTTTCAGCCGAAGACACGTTGCCCTGTGCCGCCGCAACCGTTATTTTTTCGCCCTCGGTATAAGTAGCCAGCATAAGTGCCCCCACAAGGAAGTTAAGTGCCAACACGCAGGCTCCCACAGACAGGGCGGCTTTTCTTTTATAAACAAGGGTATACGCCACAAGGAAATTTATCCAGACTATCAAAAAAGTAATAAAATACGAGCCGAATAGCGACACGCTTTGCACTGCAAACGGAACGTCAATCTGTCCGAGAGCCAGTCTTGACCAGGGCACTCCCGCCCAGGTAAGTGTAAGACTATATTCGATAATCACCCAAAATGCCGCAGCAACAAGGGGCAAAAGACATCTGTATTTTTCCTTCACGCCCTTGACTGTTACGATGAACAGCGGAACTGCCAATGCCGAGAACACCGCCTGCAAAAATGAAAGTCCGAACCATGCCAGACAAACCACCGCAAGGCTTTCCGCGTGCCCCATTTCAAGGAAATCGAGAGGGTGCATATAGGCAAACCAATGGAATACAACAACGTAATAGGTCCAGAAAAAAGCAAGACCGTACAGATATGCCTTTCCGAACTTTACGCCCTTATCGGCAAGTCTGAGCAGGCAGACAGCCGCAGGCACCACAGCAATCCATTGAAGCAGGGCAAGCTGTGTAAACATAACACACAGCCCCATAAGCACTGCACTTGACGCTATGGCAACGGCTGTCGATATTTTTTTGTGATTCTTTATAAAATCAATCATTCTCAAAATCCTTTAAAAACCATATTTGGTTTCTGTCAAGCGAAACTGTTTTTCCGTTTAAATAGCCAAGGACGCCCTCGCTGTTTTCAAACGCAAATTTAAGTTTATATGCGTAAAGAGCCTGAAACTTATACCCTCTATGCTTATCCGCTCTGTTGACACCGTATTTTCCGTCACCAACAAGGGGATGTCCTATATGCGCCATATGGGCTCTTATCTGGTGGGTTCTTCCGGTAACCAGCTCTATTTCAACAAGGCTTTCGTCATTTTTTGTTTTCAGGACATTATATTTAGTGATTATATTCTTACTGCCGTCAACTTTTTTATCAAACACCTTGACGGTATTGTTGGCACTGTCCTTCTTAAGCCAGCCCGTAAGGGTTGCCCTTTTTGGCTTCGGCTCGCCTCGGACGATGCAATAATAGAACTTTCTTATCTCGTCGTTTCTGATTTTTTCGTTTATAACGCGGAGTGCCTCTGCGTTTTTTGCCGCGATAACTATACCGCCCGTATTTCGGTCAATTCGGTTACAAAGCGCGGGGGCAAAGGATTGCTCGCTGTCCGGGTCATATTCGCCCTTTTGGCAAAGATACGCTTTGATATGCATTATAAGCGTATTTTCTCCGCCTTCTGTATCCTCGTGCACAAGCACGCCCGGGCGCTTATTGCAGAGAATGATATTTTCGTCCTCATAGCAAACGTCAAGCTTTGGAACGATGGTGCGAAGCGACGACGTATCCTTTTCGGGCGAATCAAAAAACTCCTCTTTGATAAAAAGCTGTACCTCGTCTCCCTCGCAAAGCATAGCGTTAGGCTCGGTACGCTTGCGGTTGACCTTTATTTTCTTGGTGCGAACCAGCTTATACATCATCGACGTGGGAAGCCCTTTTACGGCTTTTGAAAGGAATTTATCAAGCCTTTGTCCCGCGTCGTTTTTGTTTATCTTTAATATTCTCATATAGTTCCGAAAATTCTGTCGCCCGCATCACCGAGACCCGGAACAATATACGCCTTTTCGTTAAGTCCTCTGTCAAGTGCCGCCGTATAAATATCCACGTCGGGGTGTGCTGAAGTAACAGCCTCAACCCCCTCGGGAGCCGCCACCAGGCACATAAAGCGGATATGCTTGCATCCCCTGCCCTTCAGCAACGTAAGAGCGTCAACAGCAGAGCCTCCCGTTGCCAGCATCGGGTCAACGAGTATGACTATTCTGTCCTGTATATCGTGTGGCAATTTACAGTAATACTCAACCGGTTTATGGGTTTCGGGGTCACGGTAAAGACCTATATGCCCAACCTTTGCAACGGGAACCAGTCTTTGAAGACCGTCCACCATTCCAAGCCCCGCACTCAATATGGGAACTATTGCAAGCTTCTTTCCCGACACGGTTTTTGCCACCATTTTCTCTATTGGGGTTTCGATAACCACGTCCTCAAGAGGAAGCTCTCGGGTTATTTCATAGCCCATAAGCATGGCTATCTCGTCAAGCAGCTCGCGAAAATCCTTTGAACCTGTTCTTTTATTTCTCATTATCGAAAGTTTATGCGTGATCAGCGGGTGGTCCAGTATGTGCAGTTTGCTCATTTTACGTCTCCTTTGGGGATTTTTCAACAAATAGATTATACTATTATTTTACACAATTTTCAAGTCTTTTTAAGAAAAAAGTATTTACTTGAATCTGTTTTTATGGTATACTCATATATAATGGTCACCTTGATTCACGTAGTTATAATATTTTCCACGGAGGCACAAAGAACGATGAAAACAAAATCTTTGAAAATTGAAGAACTTTCAACAGAGCAAAAAATTGGAATGCTTTTCTGTGCCAGACGGTGCGGTAAGGCTGAGGAATTTGAGCAAACACTTGAAATGATTCGCAACCACTCCTTGGGTTCGGTTCAGGTTCCCATAAACGATAAGACGCCCGAAATAATCAAGGCTATAAAAGAAGCTGCTGATTACCCGATTCTTATTATTAACGATATGGAGGAGGGCTATCCCCGTTCAAATCTTCCATGTATTCCCGCATTGACGCTTGCGGCATGTGATAACCCCAACTATTACAGAGCCTTCGCAAAGGCTGTTGTGGCAGGTGCAAAGAAAGAGGGCTACAACGGCACGTGGGGACCGATTGTTGACATTCTTGTAAATGACGGTCCCTGCCGTGTAAAGCGCGTATTTGGCGACACCCCCGAAAAGGTTATTAAGGCAACCGCAGAAATAGCTAAAGTATATAAGGAATACGGCTTTATGTCAACGGGCAAGCACTACCCCGGTTCAGAGGATTCCATATACGACACCCACATGACGGAGGGCATTTGCCACGTTACCGAGGAGCAGCTTTTAAACAACGACCTTGTCCCCTATCTTGAACTTATGAAGCAGGGCTTGCTTCCCTCAATTATGACGGGACACAAGGTATTTGATAAAATTGACCCCGACTATCCCGCGTCGGTCTCAAAAAAGGTCATCGACATAATCAGAAGCCGCGGATTTAACGGAGTTGCCTTTACCGATTCACTTGCCATGATGGGAATTTTACAGAAATACGGAGAAGAAAACATTATGGGTATGTGCGTTGCGGCAGGCAACGACATAATACTTCCCAATTACAGAACCCCTGTTGACATAGCTTACGGATATCTTCTTCAAAACTACCGCGACGGCGTATTCAGCGAAGAAAGACTTAACGAGGCTTGTGCAAGAGTTCTTGCGCTCCAAGCTGAAATCGGTGCAAAAGCCGACCTTATACCCGAGCTTACGGAAGAAGATATACAGTGCCTCTCGGACATTTCCCGCGATGCGGTAACCGCGATAACAGACGGCGGCGTGAGTGCTGACCTTGGCGACGCAAACAAGAAACGTCTTTTCGCTATAGTTACACCTCTCGATTTCAAGGACAATTCCCCCGAGGAGGAGGTCGTCTCCGGAGCATGGTACTTCCCCCATAAGATTGCCAACAAGATAAAAGAGGAATTTCCCAATTCCGAAGTAGTTTTCGTTTCGGAATACGCAAATCCTATGGGTAACGAAAAGGTACTTCTTGCGGCAACAAAACATGATGAAGTTATTTTTATTACCTTCTGCAACACGTCCCCCTACCTTGGCACCGACTGCATGACAAGGCGTACCGAGGCACTTATAAACGCGCTTAACACCTCGGGAAAGGTAAAGGCACTTGTACATTTCGGTAACCCCTATGCGGTAAAACCCATAAACCACATACCGAGAATTTTGCTCGGCTACACAGCTCCGGAATCGCAGAATTATGCGATTGAGGTTCTGGCGGGCAAGATTGAGGCAAAAGGACATCTTCCCTTTGATATCAAATTCAACTAAAACACACGAAAGGATGTTGCGTATGGCTACCTTTGGAATATTTACACTTGGCTGCAAGGTCAATCAATACGAGTCCGAAGCCATCGCCGAGTTGCTTGAAGCCCGAAGGCTCACACAGCTTAACAGCGAGGAAATATGCGACCTCTACATAATCAACACCTGCACTGTAACCGGAGAAAGCGACCGCAAGGCACGACAGATGATAAGACGTGCCGTTTCGCAAAACCCAAGCGCTTACGTTCTTGTCACGGGCTGTCTTGCCGAAACCGACGTTGAAAGTATCAAAAAAATTGACGGTGTTGATTATATTTGCGGAAATGCCGACAAATCAAAAATTGCCGACGCGGCTCTTGAACTTTTGAAAAAGGGCTCTAAAAATCCGAAAACATTATGTGAAATAACCGATATAAACAGTGCCCCCTTCGAGCCTATGAGCATAACAAAGTTCGACCGCACCAGGGCGTATATCAAGATAGAGGACGGCTGCGAATCGCACTGCACCTACTGCATTATTCCCAAGGCGCGCGGAAAAATACGCTCAAAGCCCTTTGATGACGTAATCGCCGAGGTCAAAAAGCTTACCGCGGGCGGTTGCCGTGAGATAGTTCTCACGGGAATTGAAACGGGTTCATACGGACGTGACATCGGCTCGTCGCTTGCGGAACTTCTGGAGGCGGTTGACAAAATAGAGGGCGTCGGCAGAATTCGTCTGGGCTCTCTCGACCCCTCTATAATGAAAAAAGATTTTATAGAGCGGATATCAAAATTAAAAACACTTGCACATCATTTTCACATTTCAATGCAAAGCGGAAGCAACTCGGTATTGCGGAATATGAAGCGAAAATACAATGCCGAAATGGTGCTTTCAAGTATCGAGAAATTACGCAATGCAATGCCCGACGTGAGCTTCACCACCGATATCATCGTTGGCTTCCCCGGTGAAACCGAGGAAAACTTCAACGAGACGTTGGAATTTGCAAAAAAAGCCAAATTTCTTATGATGCACGTTTTTCCTTATTCCAAGCGTGCGGGAACTCCTGCCGCCGCTATGGAAGATCAGCTTGACAAGGCAACAAAAAAGCAACGGGTTTCCCTGCTCTCACAGTGCGGTACCGAAATACGTCAGGCAATTCTTGAAGAAGCTGTTGCCAACACAAAAACCGCACAGGTGCTTTTTGAAGACCTTAAAGACGGATATGCCTACGGACACACCGACAACTTTCTGGAGGTGCGTGTAAAGTCGGAATGCTCTTTACATTCACAGCTTCTGAACGTCAGGTTCGTAGCTCTCAACAAAGGAATTATAGAGGCGGAGCTTATGCCCCCGAAAGGATAAAACTTAAATGAACAACCAACAAACACAGCCAAGCGGAGTATTCTCAACACGCACACAAATAAACTTTCCGTATCTGACAGAGGAATCACTCGTTTCTCTTATCGACACGCTCGGCTTTAAAATGGGACTTACCGAACTCCGTTTTTGCCAAAATTATTTCAAGTCAACAGGCATCGAAAGTCCGACGATTCACGAACTGAAAATAATAGACCGTGTTTTCTGCGACAACGCTCAAAGCCCCTCGTCACGTGTAATTGCCTCTTTTTCCACAAACGATCAAAAAGTTGCAAGCACATACGCCGATTTGATGGAAAGACGGCGGGTAGTTTCTCCGCATTACTCCGAACCCTGCTCGCTGCCCGAAATGCTTAACATTCTTCCTGCATTTTACAAGGACAGAGAAAAGCTTGAGCTTTCTGGAATCAGCCTTACGGGAGGAAAATACAGAGAGCTTGAAGCGGCAGCATCCGCTTGCAGAAAAATTGCGGAAAGCGGAGATTGCTCTGCGGTTATATCGGTAAGAAAAAATCCACAAAAAAGCAAAACAGGTGTCGGTGACACTCTGTACGCAATCCTTAAAAGCTTTAATCGCTATGATGATTTTGAAGCACGACTCGTTGAGCTTCTCAGTTCCTCGGAAATGCTTGCGTCATCTAAAGAAACTTTTATACTTAAAGACCGTGGCATTTTCACCGCTCTTTCACAGCTGAATTTCGGAGTGAAGCTCAACACAAGTGCCTTTGAAGGAAAAGACGGTTGCGTTTCGCCCTTCGAACATTTTGCGGAGGTAGATTTCGGAAGTATCTCCATATTCGACAAATCAAAAGCCGCAGATATGCTTATTACCGCTCAGAATCTGGGATTGAGAGTGGTGGAGCTTGGACATCTGGACAAGGGCAATTTTATAAGCAGCACCGCAAAATCGGGAGAAACACTTTCGGTAAACCAAAATCTGTTGCGTTCCGTGGCGTTTTCCACCGTAATGACCGCTGAGGCTGACGGAGAAGCCCCCGATATATCCGAAGAATCCGAATCGCTTTACATAACCATAGGCGAAAAAAGGCGAAGAATGAACTCTGCAGTGTGCGGCGGAGAAAGCTATTTTATGGCAGGCTTCAATACTGTCGTTCACGCTTACTCGCTTTGTGCGGTCAGCGGAGCCACCGAAATAATGGGTGCGGGCGTTTACACCCTCCCTCTTGAAAACCCAACGCCAAAGGATTTGGGAAAATCGCTTGAGCTTATCCTGGGAGCCTACAAGGCACAGTGCGAGCTGGGATTATACGACGTTTGTCCGCAAATCATCTTCGGTGAAAAACCGTCTCTTCAGTTTCACACTCTTTCGGACGCCACGCTTAATCCCCCCACAAAAACCGCATTGGCGGGAAGCCGTATTCGTTATGCGGAGCCCCCAAAAACAAGCGACGGCGTGCCCGACATCAAGGCTATGAAAGGGCTGTACGCTTGTATGAACGAACTGACACGTGAAGGAAAGATATCGGCGATAACTCCTGCCACGTCTGATATAAAGGCGTCGCTTGACAAAATAATTGCCTCTCCCAACGCCGTACACAACATTACCGACGATTTCAAAAGTCAGTACGGAGGAGTTTTGTTTGCCACCGTAGACAGCGGACTCGCCGTGGGCGGAGAAGTGGCATCTATTCCCTGCGTATTTTCAGATAAAGATGATACCGAAAAAATTCAGGAAACGCAACAATTTCAAACTACCACTTGACAATTTTGAATATTTGGTATATAATTGTTAGGATATAATATTTCTTTGAAAGGAATTTTAAAAATGACTATTTACGACGAGTTGGTTGCCAGAGGTCTTATTGCCCAGGTAACCGATGAAAATGAAATAAAGGAGCTTGTAAACAACGGCAAGGCTACCTTCTACATTGGCTTTGACCCCACAGCCGACAGCCTCCACGTCGGTCACTTTATGGCACTCTGCCTTATGAAGAGACTTCAGATGGCAGGCAATAAGCCCATCGCCCTCATCGGCGGCGGCACAGCAATGATCGGTGACCCCTCGGGAAGAACCGATATGCGTTCGATGATGACAAAGGAAACTATCGCTCACAACTGCGAGTGCTTCAAAAAGCAGATGGAGCGTTTCATTGAGTTCGGCGAAGGCAAGGCTGAAATGGTTAATAACGCCGATTGGCTCCTTGACCTTAACTACGTGGAAGTTCTCCGCGAGGTCGGTGCCTGCTTCTCGGTCAACAATATGCTCAGAGCAGAGTGCTACAAGCAGAGAATGGAAAAGGGTCTTTCCTTCCTTGAGTTCAACTATATGATAATGCAGTCCTACGACTTCTACCGTCTGTTCCAGACGCACGGCTGTAATTTGCAGTTCGGCGGCAACG
>JAFTLM010000231.1 GCA_017455945.1 Clostridia bacterium
ATAAAGATGAGTTTGTTAAACAATCAAATAATCTTGCGAGACACCTTTATGACCAAAGTATACACCCACACATTAGTAACGGAGAGTTTTATGTAATTTATATTGACGGTTGCATTATTAACGATGAAACTGTTGATGCTGTTATGTTACTCAAAACAGAAGCAAAAGATAACTTTTTAACCGTGTCCTATGAAAACGGAGAATACTCCATAAAATCACAACTAGGCTTGAGTACAAAGCATTTAGACAAAGGGTGTATAATTTTCAATACCCAACCAGATAATGGATATTTAATTTCTATCGTAGAAACATCAACTATCCGTCAAGATGGCAGATATTGGTCTAGCAACTTCCTTTATATTAAGGAAATAATTACTGATTTTCAGCATACTGAACATATAGCAGATTTTTGTTCTACTGTAGTTCGACAAATTAGTAAAGAAAATCCTGAAAAATTTTTGGATTTAGCTAAGGCATCTCGAAAAATTATACAAATATTGCAAAATGAAGGTCGGGAAGTAAATACAAATGAACTGATTTCATCATTAGCAATCGATGAGGAAGTCGCATCCATGTTATTATCATATAAAAGAGAATATGAGAAAAGGAGTGGAGAGATGCCTGAAACTTTCAAAATCGCACAAAATGCAGCGAAGAGAAAGGCTATTACAAAAGCTAATATCTTAAAAATAGGTTCAGATTTTGAACTTAAAATATTAGATTCATCAGCCATTATCGAACAGGGATATGATGATGAGAGGAAACAGAATTTTCTCAAACTATATTATAGATAGGTATAAAAGAAGATATGACAATTGACGATATAAAGTTACGCATAAAAAGTGAAATATGGAAAAGCTGGGCAAAGATATTGATAGGTAGGCGTTTTAGGCAATATCCTCAAAAAGTATGAAGGCGATAAAAGCCTTTTTTCAGTCAGGTTAGGACTTTGCTACGTTACTTGTCCGTAACCATGCGGAAGATGGACTTCCCGACTGCTTGCAAAATGGTGAAGATAGATATTTTATAGTGAGTTACCAATATCTCACGCAAAAATAATTTGCCTTTGACAAAGATTGCGCCGTTCCTCCGTGTTTTGCGTACCGACAACAAGCTCTTCACAAACTAATTTTGAACCCAAAAAATTAAGGACGATGAAGAGTACATTTTCAGTTATCTACTACCTCAAACGTCAGGTAGTGAAAAAGGACGGGACAGTGCCCGTCATGGGACGCATCACGGTGGACGGCAGCCAGACGCAGTTCAGTTGCAAACTGACCGTCGATCCCAAGCTGTGGGACACCAAAGGAGGACGTGTCACAGGCAGAAGCACGGCTGCACTCGAAACGAACCGTATGCTTGACAAGATGCGGGTACGCATCAATAAGCACTATCAAGAAATCATGGAGCGTGACAACTTCGTCACAGCGGAAAAAGTAAAGAACGCCTTTCTCGGACTGGAACACCGCTGCCACACGCTGATGCAGGTGTTCCAACAACATAACGCGGATTATGTCAAACAAGTGGAGGCCGGCATGAAAGCAAAAGCCTCGTTTGTCAAGTACAAGAGTGTTTACAAGCACCTGCAAGAGTTCCTCACCATCCGTTACCACGTGAAGGACATTGCTCTGAAAGAGCTTACACCCGCTTTCATCTCCGACTTCGAGATGTTCCTGCGCACGGACAAACATTGCTGCACCAATACCGTATGGCAGTATGTCAGCCCACTGCGCACGATGGTGTTTATCGCCATTAACAACGAATGGCTGACACGCGATCCGTTTCGTGATTATGAAGTCAAGAAGGAAGAAACGACACGTAGTTTCTTAACCAAAGACGAAATCCATTTACTGATGGACGGAAAATTGAAAAATGCCAAACAAGAATTGTATCGTGACCTCTACCTGTTTTGCGCTTTTACGGGCTTGTCGTTCGCCGATATGCGCAATCTGACGGAAGATAATATCCGCACCTACTTCGACGAACACGAGTGGATAAATATCAACCGCCAGAAGACGGGTGTGGTGTCCAACATCCGTATGCTTGATATAGCGAAGCGTATCATCGACAAATACCGCGGGCTGTGCGAAAACGGCAGGATTTTCCCCGTGCCCCACTACAACACGTGTCTTGCCGGAATCCGTACCGTCGCCAAGCGTTGCGGTATTACCAAGCATATCACATGGCATCAAAGCCGCCACACGGCAGCCACGACAGTGTTCCTATCTAACGGCGTACCCATCGAAACGGTCAGTTCCATGCTGGGACACAAGAGTATAAAAACAACGCAGATATACGCGAAAATAACCAAAGAGAAGCTCAATCAAGATATGGAGAACCTTGCCGCAAGATTGAACCAAATCGAGGAATTTACAGGTTGCACCATCTAAAACAGAGACGCCATGAAACGTGACATAATCATTATAGAGGACAAGACCGTCAGCGTAACCGGTAACGATGTATGGATGACCGCCGGAGAAATCGCCGGACTGTTCCACACGGGTATCCCGGCAGTGAACGCCACCATCAAATCCGTCCTCAAAGCGGACGTGTTGAGTGACTACGAGGTATGCCGCTACATTCAACTTGAAAACGGTCTGTATGCGGATGTTTACTCGCTTGAGATCATCATCCCCGTCGCTTTCAGATTGAACACCTACTGCACACACGTGTTCCGCACATGGCTTGTGGACAAAGCACTATCGAAGGAAAAACGGCAGGCATACGTGATGTTCATACAGAACGGGAAAGCCGGATATTGCTGAACACGCATATAAGCCAACAAAAAAAGGAACGGACAGCCACGAATGGAGTTGTCCGTTCCTTTTTTATATACCCGCGTGTTTATCTAACCGGTTTCCGATAGTTTGCCTCTAATACTTTCCGCAGTTCCGATTCAGGGTAAAGTACCTTCCCGCCCAATAGGATGAAAGGCAATATGCGGTTATTCCGGTATTCCTGCAAGGTACGGCGGCTCACACGGAGCAGTTCCGCCACCTCCTTGTCTGTCAGGTAACGTTCCCCGCCCAGCGGAGGACTGTAACTTTCCAAAAAGCCAGAAAGCCATTTCGAGTTCTTCTGCATATTCTGCAACAACACAGTCACAGATTCAGTGTCCATTGTGATGACATTGTTTTCTTCGTTCATTCTGCATAGGATTTTTCAGGTGAATACTTGGTTAACGGTCTGCCGGGCAAATCGTCCCGACTAACGGGATGACCCTTTTCACATCCTCCGGCTTGTAATAAAACCGACAGCCGATTTGCGAGTAGCCTATAAAACCCTTGTCACGCAGTTTCATCAACGTGCGCGGGCTGATTCTCAACTGCCGGCATACTTCATCACCGGTAAGCCATCTGGCAAGCCGTCTTTCATCGCCCTTGCGCTGTAAGGCGGCTACCTTCTCCACGAAAGCACCCATCCGTGCCATCATCTCATCGAAAGTCTTTTTCTCAATAGATACTATTTCCATATTCATACGATTTATGAGTTTGCGCAAAGGTAACGAGACCTTATGAAACAGGTGCGGTTTTCCGCTATAAGGCAGCTTGTTGCGTCATTTTGCCGGGTTACGGAGCCATTCCCGATAAAAATCTTACGTGAGTCACGTAGTGAGTTGTTAAAGCCTCCTTTGTTTATTGCCGAACTTTGCCCCAGAAACAATAAAAAAAACAGTATATGAAAGTGATAACAATTGAAAGTTCCGCATATAAGGCTATGATGGAACAGATTGCGGAGATAGCCGGATATATCCGCGAATTAAAAGAGGAAAGGCAACGGCAGGAGACGGAAACAAAAGACCGGTTGCTTGACACCGCCCAGACCGCCGAGTTGCTGAACGTGAGCGTCCGTACCCTGCAACGCATGAGGGACGAACACCGTATCGAGTACATAATAGTGCGTGGCAAATGCCGTTACCGCCTTTCTGAAATACAAAGACTGTTGAACGACAATACGGTCAGGAATAAAGAGGAAACGATTGACGCCTTGTTCCACAACTTTGCTTTGCGCACGGGCGGCGGCAAACCCAAAGGAAGGAGGACGTGACGTATGGAACTGCTTACCCGAAACAATTTCGAGAGCTGGATGCGGAAGTTGATGGAACGGCTCGACCGTCAGGACGAACTGCTGCTCTCCTTGCAACCATCCGGCAAAACCCCAAACCCGATGGAACGTATCAGGATGTTCGACAACCAAGACCTCTGTATGCTGCTCCAGATAAGCAAGCGTACCCTGCAACGCTACCGCAGCATCGGCGCGTTGCCGTACAAGACGCTCGGCAAAAAGACCTATTACAGCGAAGAGGACGTGCTGACGTTCCTTTCCGGACACGTAAAGGATTTCAAAAAAGAAGATATAGCCTTCTACAAGGCTCGTATCCATAATTTCTTTCAAAAATAACCCATTAAAACATTTTTCAAATGGCAAAGAAAAAAAGCGAAAAGGACGTGCTGATAGTCCGTGACGAGAAGACGGGCGAGATCAGCGTGGTAGCCGGGCTGGATGCCGACGGTTCCCCCAAGCGCACCCCCGCGAAAGCGGAGAATGCGCAGAGTTTCCTGCAATTCGACCGCCACGGCGATGTGCTGGACAACTTCTTCAAAAACTTCTTCCGGCAGTGCAAGGAACCCAGCCGCTTCGGTTTCTACCGTGTTGCGGCAGACCAAGCCGACAAACTGATGGAGGTGATGAAAGACCTGCTGAAAGACCCCGAAGCCAACAAGGAACTGCTTGCGCCCCACAAGGTGGACACTTCCGGCTACGAAAAGCAGGTGAAGGAAGAACAGACCGCCGGAAAGACGGAGCAGACGGAACAAAAGCAGGAAGAGCAGCCCAAAGAAAACCAAAAACAGGAAGAAATGGAAAAGAAGCAGGAACAGAATCAGGAAGGCCCGCAACAACAGACGCAAGGCAGACGGGGCTACCAGCCCATTGACGAGAGCAAAATCAACTGGCAGGAGCTGGAAGAGAAATGGGGCGTGAAACGTGACGACCTTGAAAAGTCCGGCGACCTTCAGAAGATGCTCAACTACGGCAAGTCCGATTTGGTGAAAGTGTCGCCCAAGTTCGGCGGCGAGGCTTTCGAGCTGGATGCCCGCCTTTCCTTCAAGAAAGACGGTGAAGGCAATGTCAGCCTCGTGCCGCACTTCATCCGCAAGGAGCAGAAACTCGACGAGTACAAGGAACACAAGTTTTCGGACGAAGACCGTAAGAACCTGCGCGAAACGGGCAACCTCGGCAGGGTCGTGGACATCGTGGACAGGGAAACGGGTGAAATCATCCCCTCGTTCATCAGCATAGACCGCAAGACAAACGAGATAACCGATGTCCCCGCAAACAGGGTACGCATACCGGATCGCATCGGAAAGACGGAAATCACCAAGCAGGAGCAGGATATGCTGCGTGCCGGGCTGCCCGTGCGCGACAAACTCATCGAACGCAACGACGGAAGGAAGTTCGTCACCACTCTTCAAGTGAACGTCGAGCAGCGAGGCGTGGAGTTCGTACCGGGAACCGGCAGGTCACCCCGTACCGCCCAGACGCAGGAAGCCAAGAACAATCCCACACAGGGACAGGCGCAAGGCATGGAAAACTCCGCAGCCCCACAGAAAGAGCAACGCCACAACACGTGGACGAACGCCGACGGCAGCATCCGTCCCATCAGCAAATGGAGCGGTGTGAATTTCACGGAGCAGCAGAAAGCCGACTATGTGGCAGGCAAAACCATCAAATTGGAGAACGTGACCGACAAGCAAGGCTTCCACGCCACAATGTACATCAAGTTCAACCCGGAGAAGGGACGCCCATATCGCTACGACACCAACCCCGACAACGCACAGAAGGTAGCCCCGTCCAACGAGAGCCGTACACAGGTGGCGGTGAACAGCGAAGGCAAGATCAACGAGGCGACCAAGAACCTGAAAGAGCCGTTGCAGAAAGGACAGACCGCCCCGAAAGACGACAAACAGCAAAAGCAGCAGGAGAAGCCTCAGAAGAAAACGGGCAAGGGAATGAAGATGTAACATCCCGTGTCCGCCACTAAATCCAAAGTAACAATTCATAAAAAAGTAATCAGCATGAAGACAATCATTGCAGAAAAGCCATCCGTGGCACGTGAGATCGCCCGTATCGTGGGTGCGACAAAGAGAGAGGAAGGATATTTCGAGGGAGGCGGCTATGCCGTGACATGGGCGTTCGGGCACCTCATCCAGCTTGCCATGCCCGACGGCTACGGCATACGCGGCTTCGTCCGTGACAACCTGCCCATCATTCCCGAAACCTTCACGCTCATACCCCGTCAGGAAAAGACAGAGAAAGGCTACAAGCCCGACAGCGGTGTGGTGTCGCAAATAAAAATCATCGCCCGTCTTTTCAAGGAAAGCGAACAGATCATCGTGGCGACCGATGCAGGACGTGAAGGTGAGCTTATTTTCAGATACCTCTACCATTATATCGGATGTACCACGCCTTTCGTGCGCCTGTGGATAAGCTCGCTCACTGACAAGGCTATCCGTGAGGGATTACGCCATCTCGAAGCGGGCGACAAATACGACAACCTCTACCTCGCCGCCAAAGCGCGGAGCGAATCCGACTGGCTCGTGGGCATCAACGGCACACAGGCGTTATCCATCGCCGCCGGACACGGCACGTATTCCGTGGGGCGGGTGCAGACACCAACGTTGG
>JAFTLM010000232.1 GCA_017455945.1 Clostridia bacterium
CCTTATTGTGGTGTACGTTTTGGTAAATTCCCTTTGTATGCAAAGCTTTGGCTTGGGGGATTACAGAAGCACGTTGATAAATACTCTGTTTTCTGTAATTTTGTTGCTTTTGATAGCATCGATTAAAAGGTTTTCGTATTACGGCTTGGCTAAAGTCAAAGATGCGAAAAAATATTTGTATTTTATTCCGCTTGTTTTTATATCTTCGGTTAATTTGTGGGGCGGCATCAAAACTGATAAGCCCACATCCGAAATAATATTTTACGTTCTGACAATGATAAACGTAGGATTTCTTGAGGAAGTAATTTTCAGAGGATTTCTCTTTAAAATGATGGAGAAGGATAATCTGAAGGTTGCGATTGCGGTAAATTCTTTAACCTTCGGTATAGGTCATGTCGTCAATCTTCTTAACGGTGCAGACCCGATTCCCACCTTGTTGCAGATATGTTATGCCACAGCCATAGGATTTTTGTTTGTTATAATTTTTTATAAAAGCAAGTCGTTGGTGCCTTGCATCATAACTCACTGTCTGGTAAATTCGCTTTCGGTATTTGCCGGTGAAAACAAAATTCTGTCGTACGTAACGGCAGTAGTCTTGATTGTGGTTCCTGTTGTTTATGCACTTTACATACTCAAAAAATCCGGGGGACTTTCCGAGTGCAAAGAATAATAATAACCGCAATGGAAGCGTTTGCGGGGGCGATAATATATCTGCCCGTGCTGTTTTGGCTTAATCTCGTTGTTTTTCACGGCGCTAAAAAAACAGTTGCATATTCGGTTTTCGCGTTTTATCTTGCGTCTGTGTACGCCATAACGGGAATACCGACTGTTTGTGACTGTGAGTTTGACGGCTTTGTGTACCTTGTCCCATTTGTGGGAATGGCTTACGATATGCTCAACAGCCTGCTTAACGTGGTGCTGTTTGTTCCGCTCGGTTTCTTCTTGCCGTTTCTTTGCGATAGGTTCGGAAAGCTGAAAAGTACACTGCTTTGTGGCTTTTCGGCTACCTTTTTCGTGGAGGCGTTGCAACTGTTCACATACAGAAAAACCGATATCAACGACATTATTACCAATATGCTTGGTACATTTATAGGCTTCTTGATTTTTAAACTGATATCACGAAAATATCACGACGCGAGGATACAAGGAAAAGGACACGAACTGTTAATCATTTCGGCTTTGATTTTTGTTGTGATGTTTTTCGTACAGCCTCTTGTTGTCGGAGTAGCAAAGGAAATAATTTGGTGACGCCGTAAAAAACGTCACCTTTTTATTATTTTCTCCAAAACAGATTGAAAAATATGTAAAAGTATGGTATACTATCTTACAGTAACGTATAGGGAGGAACCCGTATGGAATATATAACACTCGGAAAAACAGGTCTTAAGGTTTCACGCGTGGGATTTGGCGGAATACCTATTCAGAAGGTTGACAGCGAAGGCTCAAAAAAGCTTATGCAGGCTGTTGTCGACAGCGGAATAAACTTTATTGACACCGCCAGAGCGTATACGGTAAGCGAGGAGCTTATCGGAAACGCCCTTGTGGGTATGAGAGATAAATTTGTCATAGCCACAAAGAGTATGGCACGTACCGCAGACGCAATGCGAAACGACATAGAAATAAGCCTGAATAACCTCAAAACCGACTATATAGATATATATCAGATACACAACGTGTCTATGGAACAGCTTGCCGTGGTTTGCGGAGAGGGAGGAGCGCTTGAAGCACTTAAAGAGGCAAAGGAACAGGGCAAAATAGGTCATATCGGACTTACCGCCCACTCTCTTGAGGTCTTTGAGTATGCCACCACGCTGGATTTTGTGGAAACCCTTATGTTCCCTTATAATATAGTGGAAACCCAGGGCGAGGAGATAATAAAGAAGTGTCGTGAAAAGAATATAGGCTTTATCTGTATGAAGCCTCTCGCGGGCGGTGCCCTTGAAAACGCAACTCTCGCAATGCGTTTTATCGCGGCAAATCAGAACGTGGATATTGTGATTCCGGGTATGTGTTGCGAAAAAGAGGTTGCACAGAACGTGGAAGCTGTTTGCGATAAAGCTCCGCTTTCGGCAGACGAGCTTGCCGAGATTGATAAAATACGTCTCGAGCTTGGTACAAACTTCTGCCGCAGATGTAACTATTGCCAGCCCTGTGCGGCGGGAATAAATATTTCGGGGGTATTCCTTTTCGGCGGATATCTTGAAAGATACGGACTTGAAGAATGGGCGAGAGCAAGGTACGCAACCCTGCCCAATAAAGCAAGTGCCTGCATAGAGTGCGGTGCCTGCGAAGCAAGATGCCCCTATAATCTTCCCATAAGAGAAATGCTTAAAAAATATGCAGCCGCATTCGGCGAATGAGAAAGGACAGAGATATGAATAAACTTGTAGGAAACGCGGTAGTAGGTCAGTCGGGCGGTCCCACCGCGGCAATAAACGCAACCCTTGCGGGCGTTATCAGAGGCGTTAAGGACACAAATAACCACGACGGAGCAATAGGTAAGCTGTATGGAATGAGAAACGGCGTTGAAGGCTTGATAAAGGAAAATCTTATCGACCTTACAGAACGCTTTGCAAACGACGGGGATATAGATATCCTCGAAAGCACCCCCGCGGCGGCTCTCGGCTCTTGTCGTAAAAAGCTCCCAAAGCCTGCGGACGATCCCGAATTTTTTGAAAATCTTATCGCAATATTCAAGAAATACGATATAAGATATTTCTTCTATATCGGCGGAAACGACTCAATGGATACCGTGGCAAAGCTCTCGGAGTATACAAAAATGTGCGATTACGAAATGAGAATAATCGGTGTTCCCAAGACGATAGATAATGATCTTGTTGTAACCGACCATACTCCCGGCTTCGGTTCCGCGGCAAAGTACATCGCGACCACAATGCAGGAAATAATCAGAGATTGCGCTGTCTATACCACTAAAGCTGTGACTATCGTTGAGATAATGGGACGCGACGCAGGCTGGCTTACAGCATCGTCGGCAATAGGACGTGTCGTCAACGGTGTTGCCCCCAACCTCGTGTATCTTCCCGAAAGAAAATTCAGCCTGGAGGCGTTCTTCGAAGACGTAAAGAAAGAGCTTGAAAAACAGCCCAACGTGGTTGTTGCCGTTTCCGAAGGACTTCAGTTTGAGGACGGCACTTACGTGGGAGAGGGAACTCAGAGCGGAGCCGTTGACATTTTCGGACATAAGTACCTTTCGGGTACGGGCAAGGCTCTTGAAATGGCGGTCAAGAACGAGATAGGCTGTAAGGTGCGTTCTGTGGAGCTTAATATTTCCCAAAGATGTGCCGCACATATCGCTTCGGCTACCGATATAGATGAATCTGTAATGGTAGGAAAATCGGCTGTAAGAGCCGCCGCAGACGGCGTTACAAGAGCTATGATGACCATTCTCCGTGCCGACGGTGAGGAGTATTGCTCCTATATAGGAAGCAGTGACGTTTCCAAGATAGCAAATCAGACCAAGCACGTTGACGACGCGTTTATCAACGAAAGAGGTAATAACGTTACAGACGAGTGCTGTAAATATCTGCTTCCGCTTATTGCAGGCGAAAGAGATATCAAATACGAAAACGGACTTCCCATACATATAATTCTCTGAGGTGGATATGAAAAACGGACAATTCTGGTATGATACCGATGGAAATATTATCCATGCCCACGGCGGCTGGATTTTAAAGGTTGACGATTATTACTATTGGTACGGCGAGGACAGAACCGATCTGAACTTTGTGTCTTGCTACAGAACCAAGGATTTCAAAACTTTTGAGTTCAGAAATCACGTTCTTACGGCAAACAGCCCCGTAAAGGCTTCATATTTGCGAAGCGTAAACCTGTCTTTGAAAACCGAAGAACCTGAAGGCACCCCCAACAATCAGCTTCGAAGAAAAGATGAAAACGGACTTGTCCTTGCCAATATAGAACGCCCCAAAGTGCTTTACTGTAAAGCAACGGGAAAATACGTCATGTGGATGCACTTCGAGAATGGACTGAACTATTCTTCGGCTTGTTGTGCCGTGGCATCCTGCGATACGCCCGACGGTGATTTCGTTTATCACGGAAGCTTTAATCCGTTTGGAAATGATTCGCGAGATTGCACTGTTTACGAAGCGGACGGAGAAGCGTATTTTGTGTCGAGTTCACGCGGAAACAAGGATTTGTACGTATACAGACTCACCGAGGACTACAGAAGCGTTGAGGATACGGTGAAAATTATGTTCCAAAATCAGCTGCGTGAAGCCCCCGCTTTCTTCCAAAAGGACGAACAGCACTACGTTCTTACGTCGGGCTGTACGGGCTGGAATCCCAACCAAGGCGGTGCCGCTGTAAGCCGAGAAGGAAGAGTAGACGGAAAATGGTCGCTTATATCGAATTTTGGCGATGAAACCACCTTTTACAGCCAGCCCTCATTCGTGCTTCGCGTGGAGGAAAACGGGAAGACCGAGTATTACTATTTCGGCGACCGCTGGGGCGGAAGAGGTGAGCTTTACTTCAATTCCACCTACGTGGTTCTCAAAATCAAATTCGACGAAAATAATATGCCGTATATCGAGTATACCGAGGACGCACAGCTTCCTTTCGGAAAATGATTTTGCAGGCAACACTTGAAGATACTTTCTTTAAGTGTTGCCTAAGTTTTTTTATTTGATTATGGTGATTATCACCAATTATGTTTGTGCGTTTTTAACAAATGTGCAAAAATGCTCAAAAAACAGAGAAAAAAACGTCTGCAAATGTTTAAAATAACGAAAAAAACTCTTGCAAAAAAAGAAAAACTGTTGTATAATAGTATGTGTAATTATATTCGAAAGGAGTTGGAGGTTGTGAATAAAGCCAATAATAACCTCGCACCTTTTCTTTTTCATCAAGGTACGAACTACCGCACATATGAATATATGGGTGCCCACGTGGAGCGCGATAAAGCCGTGTTCCGTGTATGGGCGCCAAATGCCGTTGCGGTTTACGTAACGGGAGATTTCTGTAATTGGGGAATCGGAAGCCGTATGGAGCGTGTAAGCGAAGGTGGCGTCTGGGAGGTTGAGCTTGAATATGAGCTTTTTTCTGCCTCGCCGCTGTACAAATACCGTATTCTTTCCTCAAGCGGAGAAAAGCTGAAAGCCGACCCATACGGATTTGCTATGGAAAAGCCGCCGGGCACCGCATCGGTGGTAACTCCGCCGTCAAAATATAAATGGCGTGATAAGGGCTGGATGGTACACAGAAAAAAGGTTATGGAAAACGGGCTGTTTTACGCCCAACCCATAAATATATATGAGTTGCACCTGGGGTCTTGGAAACGTAACGACGAGGGCGAGTATCTCACTTATGCCGAGCTTGCCGCAGACCTTGTTAATTACGTAAAACAAATGGGATATACCCATATAGAGCTTATGCCTGTTATGGAGCACCCATTTGATGGCTCCTGGGGCTATCAGGTTTGCGGATATTACGCTCCCACCGCAAGATACGGAACGCCCGACGATTTCAAAGCCTTTGTCGATACAATGCACGAGGCGGGGATAGGCGTCATTCTTGACTGGGTGCCGGCACACTTTCCCAAGGACGCACACGGACTTTACGAGTTCGACGGAACTCCGCTTTACGAATACCAGGGCCGTGACCGAATGGAGCATAAAAACTGGGGAACCAGATGCTTTGACGTGGGCAGAGAAGAGGTTCAAAGCTTCCTCGTTTCAAATGCCGTTTATTGGGCAGAGGAGTTCCATGCAGACGGTCTGAGGGTCGATGCCGTAGCTTCAATGCTTTATCTTGACTATGATCGCGACCCGGGCGAATGGGTACCCAATGCTTACGGTGATAATAAAAATCTTGAAGCTATTGCGTTTTTCAAAAAGCTGAATTCATATATGGCGGATAATTATCCCGACGTTATGATGATTGCCGAGGAGTCAACTGCCTGGGGCAATCTTACAGGCTTTGAAAACGGAGGCATGGGCTTCTCGATGAAGTGGAATATGGGGTGGATGAACGATATCCTCTCATACGTCCAGCTTGACCCAATATATAAGAAGTTCCACCACGAAAAAACCACGTTTTCGTTGACCTATTCGTTTAACGAGCGTTACGCACTGCCGATATCGCACGATGAGGTGGTTCACGGTAAAAAATCTCTGCTTGACAGAATGCCGGGCGAATATGAAACCAAATTCGCAAATACCCGAGCGTTTATGACATATATGATGACGCACCCCGGCAAAAAGCTTATGTTTATGGGAGGCGAGATAGGTCAGTTCCGCGAGTGGGATTACGAAGGTCAGATAGAATGGTTCTTGCTTGACTACGATATGCACGCCAAGCTTCAGCTTTTCTTTGCTGATATCAACCATTTTTATCTGTCTCATCCCGAGTTGTATGAAATAGACGGCTCCTGGGATGGCTTTAAGTGGATAAATCCCGACGATAAGGACAGGAGTATTTTGTCATACCGAAGAATCGGACTTGACGGAAAAGAGCTTGTGGTGGTAGTCAACTTCACACCCGTGAAATACAGTGACTATATTATAGAAGTTCCCAAGGACGGCGTATATCACGAACTTATAAATTCCGATGACGAAAAATACGGAGGTACGGGAGCACTTAATAAGGGCAGACTTGTCAGCGTAAAATGCGATGATAAAAACACCCTCAGTATAACTGTTCCGCCGTCAGGAGCGTTGATTCTTGAGCTTGGCTCAAAAAAATAATTATTGGACTCAATTAAAAACTTTAAATATTTTTGGAGGTTAGTATGTTTAAGAAGAAAGAATGCGTTGCAATGCTGCTTGCGGGAGGACAGGGAAGCCGACTTTATGCCCTGACGCATAAAACCGCCAAACCTGCAGTTCCTTTTGGAGGAAAGTACCGCATTATCGACTTCCCCCTTTCCAACTGTATCAATTCGGGCATAGACACCGTCGGTGTCCTTACCCAGTATCAGCCCCTTGTGCTCAATGAATATATAGGGAACGGTCTCCCCTGGGACCTTGACCGTGCGTTTGGAGGCGTGTCGATTCTGCCGCCCTACCAGGGTATGGATTCGGCAGATTGGTATAAGGGTACCGCAAACGCCATATATCAGAATATAGAGTTTATAGAGAGATACGATGCGGAGTACGTTCTTATCCTTTCGGGTGACCATATCTATAAAATGGATTACGCTAAGATGATAAATTATCATAAGCAGATGGGTGCAGATTGTACCATTGCGGTTATAGACGTGCCGATAGAAGAGGCAAGCCGCTTCGGTATTATGAGTACAAATCCCGATAACTCTATCTATAAATTCTCCGAAAAGCCAAAAAATCCCGACAGTACAAAGGCTTCGATGGGTATTTACGTGTTCAATAAGGATAAGCTTGTTAAGTACCTCCGCGATGACGCGGCAGATCCCGAATCCTCCAATGACTTCGGTAAGAATATTATTCCCAATATGCTTGCGGCAAAGGAAAAGATGTATGCGTATTCCTTTGAGGGCTATTGGAAA